>CAZBLL010000179.1:0-3860 GCA_964492625.1 uncultured Synergistaceae bacterium | reverse complement strand
TCAATCAGATAGGAACGCCGCTTGATGCTCCATACACCAGATTTGACAATAGCTCGCGTTCGTTACGGGGAGGGTTTGCATGGTTTACCTGATACTTGCCGGAGCGGCCATTATAGTGCAGGTCGCGGTGACCATAACAGCTTTCCGCCTTATCAGGGTGACAGGCAGACATTACGTGTGGTTTTTTCTTCTCGCCGCCGCAGGCCTAATGCTATTCAGGCGTATCGTGCCCTTTCTGCAGCACTGCTGCGGCTTCACCCCCGGTTACTGGGACTGGATCAGCGAACTGGGCGGTCTGGTTATTTCAATTTTGCTTTTTGTCGGGGCTATATGGGTTATACCGCGCATTTCCGGCATTGCCTGCGCGCGCGACGAAATCGCCGAAGACTTCTCGGCCGTTTCGCAGATCGTTCGCGATAATTCCATAGCCACTTTTGTGCTGGACAGGCGGCACAGGGTCACGCACTGGAACCGGGCATGCGAAACACTCACGGGTATCACCGCGTCCGACATAACAGGAACATCCGAAGCCTGGAAAGCATTTTACGAAAACAAGCGGCCGACGCTTTGCGACCTTCTGCTGGACGGAGCTACGCCCGAAGCCATTAAACAAGCCTACTCAGGCGGCAGCAGGCCTTCTTCGCTGGTAGAAGAAGGCTGGGAAGCCGAAGCGTTTTTCCCCAACCTCCGGGGGGGCGCCTGGCTGTTCTTCACGGCCTGCGTCCTCCGCGACACCAGGGGTGAAATAACCGGGGCCATAGAAACGCTGCAGGATATAACCGAAGGCCGCAAGACCCGGGAATCGCTTTCCCGCCATGTTCACCGACTGAGAATGCTTCACACAATTGTGCGTGATATCTCCAGGGAGCAGAACATAGCCGGGCTCAGCGAAAAAATGGCTTCGCTGCTGGCGGAGAATCTGCACTACCGCAATGTGACTTTTCTTCGGAACGACGCCGGTGCGGGCAAAACTAAACTTTGCATCATAGCTTCCAGCGGGATGGCTAAAGACCGTTACGCAACACTGTCGAAGCAGCTTAACGAAACCGGCAGGGGGATAACGCTCCGGGCGGCTAACGAAATGAGAATAATCAATACACCCGATGTTGGGACCGACCCCGGTTTTATACCTTTTGGTTCCGGAACTATTTCCGAACTTGACGTTCCCATAGTTGAGGGAGACATGCTTCTGGGGGTTATATGCATAGAGGGAGCAGCACCCTTTACCACAGAGGACGAAGAGGTGTTCTCGCTTATGGCAGGGCACATCGCCAGCCGCTGGACCACGCTTGAACTGGTGGACGAACTGAAATTACGCTCCCGCAGCGATCAGCTTACGGGCCTGGCCAACCGCTACGCCCTTTTCGATCATATCGGGGCGGAACAGAGCAGGCTGGAACGCTACGGTGGGTCTTGCACGATAATCATGGCCGACATGGCCAACTTCAAGCAATTGAACGACACCTACGGCCATCTGGTGGGCGACCACTGCCTCAAGGCCGCAGCCGGCTACCTGAAGAAGGCCGTGAGGCAAAGCGATTTCGTGGCGCGTTACGGCGGCGACGAGTTCGTCATAATAATGCCGTCGATGTCGGAGGCCGAACTGGAGACGTTCCTTGAACCCCTCCGGGAGGGCCTCGGCGAACTGAAGGTAAACGGCATGGACCTGGGGCTTGAGGCGGATATCGGCGTAGCTGTATGGCCCGGCGACAGCCGCAAGATCGTGAAGGTCCTAAAGGCGGCCGACGACCGGATGTACGAACACAAGCGGAGCCGGCAGGCTTCAAACCGCTAGGGACGCGGCTCTGCAAGCAGTGTCATGCCGGACAGCCTTTCCAGCAGCGTGCAACGATCCGGGTCTGCGCCCGGAACGTTTTTCCCCGGCTCCAGCGTTGTTATCACCGTTTCACCTATCACGCGCCTGGACGGACGTCCGTTTTCGACAGTTCCTATTCCCCATGTCGAGTGAAACACCAGGGGGATCCCCCGCCACTTTCCAACGTAAACCATGATATGGCCGGGCGCCCGCAGCAATGAAAGGAACGGAACCCCCTCCCTCAGAATACTCTGGAGTTTTTCATCGGATTCCATTGTCTCAAAAGATATGAAACGTCCCGCTCGGGCCTGCGCCGCGGAATGCCTGGGCAGCCATATGCCGAACGGCGCGAACAGGTCCTTTACAGTAGCCGAGCAGTCCCTGTTTCCGTACATACCTCCCCAGCCGTAGGCCTGTCCCATCATCCGGTTCATAAGAACCGCTATGTTCCATGGCGTGCAGGCAAGCGGCATAAGTCTGAAATGCTCCGGGGATACGCGGGCTTTTACTATGTCGGCTCCGCCGTCGGGAAGCCTTGCGGGAACCAGCGCGTAAACGGGCATGCCGAAAGAAGCCGGTGTGGGCATGGGCAGGATAGTCCCTATCGAGCCCCCCGCCACGAACCGGCCCGAGGCGTCGAGCGCCGGAACGGAATCATCCGTAAAGCAGCCGAGCGGCGTTTTCATCCATTGCTTTGTAAATGTAGCGTCCACAAAACCGATATCCCCTATCGGGACCCACCCGCCAGCGCAACCCGACTCTACCCAGGCCCAGGCGCCGTCGCGTGAAAGATGGCTCACCAGCAGAGGCGTACCGACGGGAAGGCCGCTGTTCTGAAGCCTGTCGAAAGGATAGCCTTCCCCTGCTTCCAGCGGGTTGCCGAAAAGCGGTCGCCGCGTTGGAAAACAGCGCATCGAACTGTTTGTAACGGCTATTGCGGGGCGGCTGAGGGTTCCAAAATTGTTCATTGCCGCTTTGTCCCAGAGATTGTCGTACCATTCGGCGGAGCGCAGGCGAAAATTCTCACCCCATCCGGGCTTGCCCCGCCAGGCGCGCCACGGCCACAGCGCATCGTCTTTTGAATGCGCCATACTGTCTATCGTCCATGGCCTGAAAAATCTGGTTTTGAAATCGGCCGTCATCTCCAGAGCTCTTTGCCGCGAAATCAGGTGGCGGTCGTAGTCGGTACCCACAAACCGGAACGCGTTCTGCAAAATAGCTGTAACATCATCCACATCGCCGGCCGTAAAGCCGAAACAGGGCGAGCGGCAGACAAGACCCAGGACAATGCATGCGAGCAGCGCTTTCAGCTTTCGGGATTTTTTGATCAACGGGAAACACCTCCTGCGGGGACGGGCTTTCTTGTGCCATAATTGTAACGTTACGCGGAAGGGAGGAATATTCGATGGAGTACCAGGAGCAGGCAATGGTCCTTCTGCGGGTGTTGGCGGCCATGGGGTTTGGGGCGATCATAGGCATGGAACGGGAAATGATAGGTAAACCCACCGGCATGCGGACCCACATGCTTATCGCCGGGGCCAGCGCTCTGTTCACTGCCCTGGGCAGCGTCATCGTTACCCATTACGGCAACGTGACCTGCGTGGGGCTGGTGCGCTCCGACCCGATACGGATAATTCAGGCCATAGTACTGGGCATAAGCTTCATAGGCGCCGGAACAATCATGCAGCAGCGCGACAGAAAAAGGGTAATCTACCTGACCTCTGCCGCGTCTATACTGTTTACAGCCGGAATCGGCATTGCAACGGCTCTGGACCAGTACGTCCTTGCGGGCGGATGCGTGGCCGCCGTATGGTTCGTAAACAGGGGGCTACGGTATTTCGACAAGAAATTCATCAAGGGGCGCACCCCGCTCCGTAGAGGAAGCGAAACGGACCCCCACGAATAGGGGTCAGGGGCCCGTACTGGTTCAGGCTGTTTCCTGTTCGAACGAGAAGTTCTCTTCCTCGAACAGGTGAATGCAGGCGTCCACCACATCGGGGGCGTAAGCCTCGTCCCTGTGTTTGGTGATCTCCTCCAGGGCGTC
>CAZBLL010000178.1:0-3871 GCA_964492625.1 uncultured Synergistaceae bacterium | reverse complement strand
GTTATGGGGATACTCACCTCCTTCTTCAGACGTCGCCTGGGAAGGCCCGGAAAGGAGGATGAACGACATGGCGCTTCTTGAGATCAGGGACCTTACCATGAAATTCGGCTCCCTCGTCGCCAACGACAGGGTTTCCTTCGACATAGAGGAAGGCGGCATCATCGGCCTGATCGGCCCAAACGGGGCGGGGAAGACAACGCTTTTCAACTGCATTTCCGGTTTTTACAAACCCACTTCCGGCAAAGTGCTGTTCGATGGAAACGATATAACCAACGCCCCTGCCTACAAAGTGGCCAGGCTGGGCGCGGTGCGGACATTCCAGATCGTGCATCCTCTAAAGGACATGACCGTTCTCGACAACGTGATCGTGGGGGCGTCGCTCAGGGAAAAACGCATGACCAGAGCCATGGAAACAGCTTTGCGTTGCCTCGACTGGTGTAGCCTTTCCGGCCTGGCGTCGTTTCCGGCGGGCGATCTTACCATAGGTCAGAAAAAACGGCTTGAAATGGCCCGGGCTCTGGCCACGGAGCCCAGGTTGCTGATGCTCGACGAGGCAATGGCGGGGCTTACTTCCACCGAGGTGCACCATTCTGTGGATCTGCTCCGCAAGATCAGGGAAAGAGGCATAACGCTTCTTGTTGTAGAGCACATAATGGAAGCGATAATGCCCGTGGCCGACAAGATGGTAGTGCTCGACGGAGGAATAAAAATAGCGGAAGGTTCTCCGGGCGAGATAATAGAAGACGAAAAAGTCATCGCCGCGTATTTCGGAGAAAAGTTCAGCAAACGCCTGAAAATGTCGAAAGAGGCAAAAAACAATGGCTGAGTCAATGCTTGTTGTAGACGACATCCACTGCGGGTATGAAGGCGTGCCGGTCATCCACGGCTTATCACTAAAGGTCGAGGAAGGCGAACTGGTCGCTATCGTGGGAGCCAACGGAGCCGGCAAGACCACAACTATGAGGACCATTGCCGGCCTCATGCATCCTACGGCCGGAGACATACGTTTCAGGGGAGAAAGCATAGCTGATTCTCCGGCCCACAACACGCTGCGAAAAGGCGTAAGCTATGTGCCCGAAGGCAGGAGGCTGTTTCCCAAACTCACCGTAAGGGAAAACCTGGAACTGGGGTCATTCATCGAAAAGGATAGAAGCAAGATAGAAACCAGGCTCGAGCAGGTCTACGAACTGTTTCCCATACTGGCGAACCGCTCAGGGCAGTTGGCCGAAACCATGAGCGGCGGCGAGCAGCAGATGCTGGCCATAGCCAGGGGGCTCATGAGCCAGCCCAGACTTCTGATGCTGGACGAACTGTCTCTTGGGCTTATGCCCTCCCTGGTCGAAAAGGTCATGGAAACCATAGTACGGGTAAACAGGGCGGGCATGACGGTGCTGCTGGTGGAGCAAATGGTCCAGGAGGCTCTGGAAATCGCCGACAGGGGTTACGTAATCCAGACGGGCAAGATCGTCCAGTCTGGAACTGCTGGCGAGCTGCTGGATTCGCAGGAAATCCGAAAAGCATACATGGGCATGTAATTGCACCAAAAGAGCGACACTCGCCTTGAGTCCTTGAGTCTTTGTGGCATGAGTCACATTTATATGGTACAATCCCCTGGGTTTGTGAAGATGAGGGCAAACTATTAATGTCGTTCGTCTTCATCGCCGTTATTATGCGTAAGGCGGTTGCTTTAACATGTCTTTATGACCGTCACATTCAAGGAGGGGGATTTTGACACTATGAGTGGGTTCAAAACTCCGGTGGAGATCGCAAAGGCAGCGTGCGGAGCTTCCAAGGCAAAAGCGTCCTGGTCTATAGGCCAGATGATGGTCCTGGGTATTATGGCGGGCGCCTACATCGGTTTCGGCGGATGGCTCATGACCGTTGTTACTCATGACCTGGCCGCCAACATGGGGGTAGGTTTCGCCAAGTTTATCGGAGGCGCTGTTTTCAGCGTAGGACTGATGCTTGTCGTTATTGCAGGAGCCGAGCTTTTTACCGGAAACTGCATGATGCCTCTTGGAGTAATGAGTGGTTGCACGTCGCTTGGGGGCGTTCTCAGAAACTGGTTCTGGGTCTACATCGCCAATCTTGTCGGCAGCGTGCTTGTTGCTACCTGTGTTTTTCATACGGGCCTGTGGGATGGACCCATCGGGGTCTACGCCTACAAGATAGCCGCAGGAAAAATGGCTCTTCCCATGAGTGAAGCTTTCTGCAGAGGTATTCTTTGTAACTGGCTCGTCGTTCTGGCTGTATGGATGAGCATGGCGGCCACGGACATCATCGGCAAGATCTGGGCCATTTTCTTCCCCATCATGGCTTTCGTCGCCTCCGGATTCGAACACTCTATCGCCAATATGTACTTTATGACACTGGGCCTTTTCATCAAGAGCAGCGACGCTGTCGTTCAGGCCGCCAACCTTCCCGCGGTCAAGGCCGGAGCGGTAAACATTGGCGGTTTCATCCACAATCTTGTTCCCGTTACGCTGGGCAACATGGTGGGTGGTATCCTCTTCGTCGCCATTTTCTACTATCTTGTCTTCAAAACCAAACTTGAGGAACTGGGTTAAACTTACGGCGGATATTCAGTATCGATGCGAATAGAACGTGATGATAACGGCGGTTGCGGGCTTTTGCCTGTGACCGCCGTACTTCTAGCCGGGGGCAGCGGCAAAAGGATAGGCGGCAACAAACTGTTTCTGGCTTACGGCGGGGTGCACCTGTTCGAGATCGCCCTGGGCAACATTTTGAATATTTTTCAAAAGGCCGTCGTCGCTTGCCAACCCAGCGACAGAAACGACCTCTTTACGCTTTTCGGCCCCATCCTGCGCCGTATGAATGTCAGCGTGGTATGCGACAGCCCATCTGAAAGCGGGCCTCTTGCGGGAATGGCCGCAGCCTTTGCCCTTAAGGCGTCCGACTGGTATTTCGTATCCGGATGCGACATGCCCGATATCAGACAAAGTGTTGCAAGTCTCATATGGTCTTGCAAAACACCATCAAGCAGAGTTCTAACCCCCTGGCTTGGCGGCTACCCCGAACCCCTGCATTCCTTTTATCACGCCGACTGTCTGTCCGCCGTGGAGTCCAGCCTCGAGGTTGGCGAACGCAAAATCACCTCCATTTTTCAATCACTGGATGTAACGGCCGTACAGGAGGAATCCCTGCAATGGTTGCCGGGTTATAGACGTTCATTCACCAACATTAATACCCCTGATGATCTCAAAAAGTGGCTTTTGTGGAAAAAACCCCTTATGTACCGGTAGCAAGTCCCCTTTATCGCCGGTGACAACCTTCTTTACCTTGGTTACAATAAGGGCCGTTTTCAATAATGAGGTGAAGAAGTCATGGCAATCCCCAGAGAGAGAATAAGAAATTTCTGTATTATCGCTCATGTAGATCACGGTAAATCGACACTTGCCGACCGTTTTCTGGAAAAGACAACGACCCTTGACGCCAGGCATATGCGGGAGCAGGTGCTGGATTCCCTTGATCTGGAACGGGAGCGCGGAATAACTATCAAGCTGGTGCCGGTGCAGATGCGATACAAGGCCGATGACGGCCAGGAGTATCTGCTAAACCTTATCGACACCCCGGGACATGTGGATTTCAGTTACGAGGTTTCGCGCTCACTTGCGGCCTGTGAGGGAGCGTTGCTGGTCGTTGACGCAGCCCAGGGAGTAGAGGCTCAGACAGTGGCAAACGCGTATCTGGCGGTGGACCAGGGTCTCGAAATAGTACCGGTCATAAACAAGATAGATCTCCCTTCGGCGCAGCCCGAAAAGGCAAAAAGGGAACTGGAGGAAGTAGTCGGCATAGATGCTTCCGAAGCTCTGGAGGCCAGCGCAAAGGCGGGCCAGGGCATAACCGAGAT
>CAZBLL010000177.1:0-3882 GCA_964492625.1 uncultured Synergistaceae bacterium | reverse complement strand
CCCGCGCCCGGCCCGTCCGCCCCCATCACCCGCCGTGCCCCAAATCCGCCCGCCGAACCCTCCAGTGCGCAGGGCGCGGGTTATCTGGGCCGGGTAATACTCGCCCGAGGCCTCGCCCGAGCTCAGGAAGATGTCGCCAGGCCCCAGACTGCTATCCGCCATTGGTCGGCAAGCCTCCCGAACTCTTCACGGTTAAGGATTATGGTTCTGCCCGTTTCTATTCCCAGACAGGTCAGGCCCGCTTCATGCATGTTCCTGAGGGTCTCCGGGCCAACGGTGGGAAGGTCGTATCGCACGTCCTGATCCGGGCGCATGCGTTTGATCACGACCCCCTGACTGCAAAGGCTTCCTGCGCGCCGGATGGTCTCGTCGGTTCCCTCCATGGCCTCGGCAGCCACAACCGCCAGCTGGTTGACTACAACACTCTGTCCGAACGAGAGGGGGACCAGTTTCCGTGCTACGGAATCTCCATAATCGAGGTCATTCTTTTCGGAATCTGTCGGTTCCCGTCCAGCAATGCATCCCTCGCTCGCCATCAGCCCGGGGATAATATCATCGTATCTTATGACCCTTACGTCGCTTTGTTCTATCAATGCTACGATAGCCCCAAGGAGCGAGTGATCATCCCTTGCCCCCAGTTTCTCTATTATGGAAACCAGAGAGTCATCAAGTTTTTCCTTTTTAAACATCAGCGTTTTGGGGACGCCCCCGGCCATGATCAAGCCGTTTACGCCTCTTGCTTTCATGTCTCTTACGAGGAATCCCAGATCGGGGGAGTCCAGCTTTACAACGGTATTAGCAGCCTGTTCTGAGAAGCGACCCTGATCTTCTCCCAGCGTGTAGACTACCTGGAGTACTTTTGACCCATCAAGAAATTTTAGAATCTCCGTTGGGAGATCGCCTTCGCCAGCCAGCAGCGCAATACGGTTTTCGCAATCAGCCATTTGCCCGTCTCCCCAAAGTCAGGGCAATCATGAAGAAAAGCAGATTGGGTAGCCATGCCGCCAGTACAGGAGACAGATAACCGGCCTCGCCGAATGAACGCGAAAACGACATGATGACGTAATAGAAGAAAACTATCAGAACGCTTACCGCCAACCCCACACCCGAGCTTGTCCTTTGAGGACGTACGCCCAAAGCCGCCCCCAACAGCGCCAGTATTACGCACGCCCAGGGAAGAGCCAGTTTGAGATGGAACATAACCCATAGAGGCTGCAGATTGGCGCCCTGTTTTTTCATGAGGTGGATATGCTCCCAAAGCTGCCACGCGCTCATTTCGCTTGGCTTTTTTGATGACCTGGCAACCTGTGAGGGACTCATAAGAACCGGCAGGCGTTGTTTCTGGAAAGAGAAAAGCAGTTTGACGCTCCTGTCGACGGCCACCTCGAATGTTTTGCCGTCCTCGAGCCACCACTGGCCGGATATCCATTTTCCCCTTAACGCAGTAACGATGCGGTACAATTCGCCGTCTTTGAATTCCTGGACAACTACATCGTCCATAAGCCCGTCTGCGTGATCCAGCCGCGATATATATACAACCCTGCGCAGGCCTTCGGTTCCGGTCTCGTCCCGGAGGAAAACCTGTTCCTTGAACATTGAGGGACGCTCTCTGGCGACCTCGAAGCGCATGATATTATCCGCCGCCTTGTTGCTGAGCGGCACCAGGGTCTCGTTGAGAAGCATCGCCATTACCGTCACCAGAACAGAGGCAAATATCACGGGGCGTATGACGCGCTGAAAGGCGACCCCGGAAGCCTTGAGCGCCACAATCTCGCTCTGCGACGACAGTCTGCCGAACGTCAGAAGCGCGGCCAGAAGAGACGCCATGGGCAGTGTCATTACAACCACTTCCGGGATACGATATATGAAGAGCCTTATGACGACACCCAGGGATACGTTTTTTTCTATGATCAGGTTGGCGAGCTGAAACAGTAGATCCCCGGCTATCATAAGCACGGTGAAAGCCATTACACCGAAAAGAAAGGAATTGGCCATTTCACAGATAACGTATCTGTCCAGGAGTCTCAGGGACAAACAATTCGTTTTGGGCATGTTCATGAGTTTTTCTCCTCTGCTGAATCAAAAAGAAGTCGATCAATAGCTTCCCTGGCAGCCCCGTATCCTCCACGCGCAGAGGTCACCAGATCGGCCGCCTCTGTTGCGGAAACGGCCGCGTCTGATGGCGCCATTCCCACACCAGCCCACCGTATGCAATCCGTATCGTTAACGTCATCGCCCATGTATGCTATCTCGGGCGCCGCCAGCCCCTGTTCAGCGGCGACTTTTTCGAGGACTTCCAGTTTGTTTTTGACATCCTGGTACACCATGTGTATTCCAAGCTCTGTTGCTCTTCGCGACGTGGCTTCGGAATGTCTACCGCTCAGGATCATGGTCTTTACGCCGGCCCGGTGAAGCCTGGCTATACCCAGACCGTCGCGCACGTCGAAACGTTTAAATTCGTTGCCGTTTCCGTCGATGAAAACGCCTCCGTCGGTAAGGGTGCCGTCTACGTCGAGAACCAGAAGCTTAATCATCGCCCTTATTCCTTTTTTTTCGACCCCAGGGTGTGATACCCCTGTTTCTGGTGTTCAGAAACTCTATAACTTCGTTGAGATACGGATCACCTTCGCATTGCTCTGCCGCAGACTGGAGCGCTTCGCGCAACGGCTGTTTCCCGGAAAAAAGCCCGGCGTAGAGCGCCTTGATGTGGGACCTGGTTTTTGACTCAATGTTTCTACGGCGAAGGCCCACCGTATTCAGCCCGTAAAGTCTGGCGGGAGCTCCGTCAGCCATGGTAAAGGGTGGAATATCCTTGACCACCTTTGCCAGGCCTCCGATCATACAGAAACGACCTATACGCACAAACTGATGTGTCCCGGCCATTCCCCCCATGACAGTCCCTTCGCCGATCTGCGAATAACCGGCCAGGCCAACTTTGTTGGCCAGAACGCATTCCGAACCGACTCTAACGTTATGCCCAGCGTGTACGCCCTCCATCATGTATACGTCATCGCCAATTACTGTTTCAGATTCTTCGCCGCTTGCTCTGTGGACCGTAACGTTTTCTCTCAGCGTGGCACGGTTGCCGATTCGAACAAAAGACCGTTCCCCTCTGAAAGCAAAATCCTGAGGGTCGCCGCCCAATGTAACGTTCTGGCATAGCCGACATGACGAGCCTATCCGGACATGGTCCATAACGGTAACGAAACCCAGCAGTTCCGTATCCGGGGCTATTTCGACATCGTCCTCGATTACGCAATAAGGACCGACCTTGACCCCTTCGCCCAGAATGGCTTTTGGCGAAACAATGGCTGTCGGATGGACCATTATCGTCATGAACGATTTTCCCCGGTGAGAGCCTTTGCTATTACGAATCCGAACAGAGCCTCGGCCGCGACATCCTCGCCGACCCTTGCCACCGCGCTCACCCGACCTATCCGGCCCCTGAGTTTTTCCATTTTAGCCGTCGTGATCAACTGGTCTCCCGGTACAACGGGCTTGCGTATTTTGGCCTTTTCAATACCCGTAAGGTACATCGCCATATCTCCGAGGGAATCGGGCCGATTGATTATCATCATGGCGGCCACCTGACCCATCGCTTCCAGAACAAGCACTCCTGGCATGACCGGCTCTTTAGGGAAATGCCCCTGAAAGAAGGGCTCGTTGAAAGTGACGTTTTTAAGCCCAATCGCGTGTTCCGCGTCGACCTCAATTATCCTGTCAACCAGAAGGAACGGATACCTGTGGGGCAAATTCTCCAGTATCGCATGAATATCAAGCATGTGTTTTCTCCTTTCGCACTTGTTGCGCCGTCACCCTTTTGATTCTCTCCACAAGCCTCTGATGAAGGTGATGACCTCCCTTATAGCAAATTACCCTGGC
>CAZBLL010000176.1:0-3895 GCA_964492625.1 uncultured Synergistaceae bacterium | reverse complement strand
CCCGCCATTAAAGTCCCCGCCTTGGCCTCGCCAAGCCCTCCGAAATCCAGCAGTTCATCGGACGTCGCCCTCGCCAGTCCCCTTACGCCTCCGAACTCGGCTATGATGTCGTCGGCAAGCTCCAGAACGTCTTTTCCGCTGTTTCCCGTTCTCAGCAGTATAGCAAGCAGCTCCCTCAGGGCCAACGTCGCTGGACCCATCCTGACAAGCCTCTCCCTGGGTCTTTCCGAAGGAGGAAGCGCGGCGATCTTCATTGCAATTCTCCGGGCCAGAAGGGGTTGGAGAGACGTTCATTTTCCAGGGTAGTTTCCGGGCCGTGGCCGGGCAGAACGCGCATCGGGTGCTTCAGCCGGGCTATCCTGTCAAGAGACATCCTCATGCACCGGTCGCTTCCCCCGGGCAGGTCTGTGCGTCCGATGCTTCCGGCGAACAGCGTGTCTCCAGAAACAAGAACCCTGTCTTCACCGGACGACACCATGAAGCACACGCTCCCCGGTGTGTGTCCCGGTGTGTGTATGACCTCCCAGTTCAGTCCGCAGTCATTCAGGACATCGCCGTCGGACAGAATGCGTTCGGCGAGTCTGCATGTGCACGGAGCTCCCATGGAAGCGGAGAGGTTTTCCTCCGGGTCCAAAAGCATCGACGCGTCTTCGGCGTGTATGGCCACTCCGCCTGTTGCCATGTCCCGTATAGCCTCCAGCCCCGCTATATGGTCAGCGTGCCCATGTGTCAGGAAAACGCCGTCAAGGAAAAGACCGTGTGATTGGATCCATCGTCTTACTTCCAGGGGATCCCCTCCCGGATCAACCAGAACGCAGTGTCCATCCGCGCACAAAAGCCATGCATTCGTCCACAGCATCCCGAGGGGAAATCTCTTTACCGATAAGTTCATTGCGCCTTTTCTCCTGTGTCCACAATAAGTGTGACGGGCCCGTCGTTACAGATATCCACCTTCATGAAAGCCCGGAAAACGCCCGTTGCCGTCTCGACGCCCAGTTCCCGTATCTTTTCGACGAACACCTCGTACAGTTTCTTCGCAGGTTCCGGTGCGGCGGCCCTCACGAAGGACGGCCTCCTCCCCTTTCTGCAGTCACCGTAAAGCGTAAACTGCGACACGGCGAGCAGAGCCCCGCCTGTGTCCCTGAGTGAAAGGTTCATTTTTCCCTCTTCGTCCTCAAAAATCCTGAGACCCGTTATTTTTTCGGCCATCCAGGCTGCTTCGGTCACGCCGTCGTCATGGGTCACGCCCACAAGAACACATAGCCCGGGGCCTATTTCTCCCACGACTGCACCATCGACCGATACGCTGGCTCTGGAGACGCGCTGCACCACCGCACGCAAACCATGATCACCCCCGAATGACTTCTATGACTCCCTTTATGGCGTTCAGTTTAGCGATTATCCTGTAGAGATGCTCGAGGTCTCTTACCTGTAGGTCTATCGCCATGCGGCCGCGGCTGCTCCCAACCACAAAAGCTCTTACCTGCACGATAACCCCGTCCAGACTGTTGATAGTCTGGGCGGCGTCCGCAAAAAGCCCCGGCCTGTCGGCCCCCTCCAGCTTGAGCCTGGAAAGGTACCGGTCAGACCTCAGTCTGCCCCATTCGACTTCGACGCAACGCTCGGGGTCGGAGTTGTCCAGGTTAGGGCAATCCGAGCGATGGATTGTTATGCCCCTGCTCTTTGTAACGTATCCCCTGATCTCGTCTCCCGGCAAAGGCTTGCAGCAGTTTGCAAGAGCCACCAGCACGCCCTCCGCGCCCTCAACGACTATTTCCGTGTCCAGTTCCTTCCTTGCCGAAGCCGCCTCCTGCGTCTGCTGGGAAGCTTCGCTTGCCGCTTTGGAGGACCCGGACTCGATGTATCTGCCGGCGACAGCGGCCGGGCTCTGATTCCCCTCGCCAACGGAGACCAGCAGATCCTCACCGTTGGTGTATCCCATGTCCCGCGCTACCTTGTTGAATACCGGGAGGGCGATATCCGGTTCTTCTTCTGCAGAACGGGAAAGGCGCTTTCTGATCTCCCTCTCCACCAGGTCTTTGCCCTTCTGAAGGGATTCCTCTCTTTCGGTGCGTTCCTTCTGCCTGAACCATCCCCGGATCTTGCTCCTGGCCCTGCTGCTACGAGCTATCTTTATCCAGTCCCTGGACGGGTGCGGCTGCGATGAAGTAAGAACCTTTATGATATCTCCGTTCTGGATACCGTAGTCTATCGGCACTATGCGGTTGTTCACCATGGCGCCTACGAAACGATGACCCACCTCGGTATGAATGGCGTAGGCAAAATCAATGGGCGTAGCTCCGGCGGGCAGTGAAACGACGTCTCCCTTGGGGGTAAAAACAAAAACCTCCGAGGAAAGAACATCCGCCTTTAGATGTTCGAGAAACTCGGTGGGCTCACCCGTCTCCGACTGAGCCTCAAGGGCCTGTCGTATCCACGAAAGCTGACGGTCCAGTTCTCCGACCTTCTGCGGCCTTTCCTTGTAGCGCCAGTGTGCAGCCACTCCGTATTCGGCCAGCCAGTGCATTTCCCATGTTCTAATCTGTATCTCCAGCGGCTCTCCGCTTGGTCCTATCACTGCGGTGTGAAGCGACTGATACATATTGTTCTTGGGGTTGGCGATATAGTCGTCGAACTGGCCTGGAAGGGGTTTCCATACGGTGTGAACAACACCAAGGACAGTATAGCATTCCGCCAGGTCGTCGACGGTGACCCTCAGGGCAAGCAGATCGAACAGTTCCTCAAGGGACAGTTTTTTGCGACGCATCTTTTCGTAGATGCTGTAGAAATGTTTGGCCCTCCCGGTGATATGGGCCCCGAGGCCCTCGTCGTCCAGTTTTCCGTGCAGCACGCCTATGGCCTGCTTTATAATGTCTTCCCTTTCGGGGAGCTTTTTGCGGACTCTCCTTCTTATGTCGTAAAAAGCCTCGGGGTCTATTACCTTGAAGGCCAGGTCTTCCAGGTCGCGCTTTATCTGGTAGATGCCCAATCTGTGCGCCAGTGGAGCGTATATGTCCAGTGTTTCCCTGGCTATACGTTCCTGCTTGTCGCGCCGGAGAGCCTGGATAGTTCGCATGTTATGCAAACGGTCAGCCAGTTTTATAAGAACTACCCTTATATCCTTGGCCATGACGAGAAACATCTTGCGGAGGTTTTCAGCCTGATAGTCCTCGAATGACTTGAACGGGAGTTTGCCGAGTTTTGTGACGCCGTCGACAAGAATCAGTACGCCCTCGCCGAACGTATCCGAAATGGATTCCCCCGAGATGTCGGTATCCTCCAAAACATCGTGAAGAATGGCGGCTATCAGGGTTTCGGGGTCCAGTTCCATGTCGGCCAGTATGGAGGCCACTCTGAGGGAGTGGATGATATAGGGTTCGCCGGTAAGTCTTTTCTGCTCTCTGTGGGCGACCGCCGCAAAAACCAGGGCTTCTCCGCAGCGGGCCAGGTCGTCCCTGCGAAGATAGGCGGATATCTTGCCCCAGAGTTCCTGCCACGCCATCTTGGTCGACATCTCTCTTGCCCCTTCGGGGATTCTACCGACAAAGCTGTCCCTGAAGAGACGCAGTTCACGGGATTCTCTGGCCCCGTACTCTCTGCCTCCGGGCTTAGCACCTGTTTTCACGGCTGTCCGTCACCTCCGTCCCTGCTGCCTCTTCAGGTCTGTTGCGCCGGCGTTATCCCTCTACTACGCCTTCCAAAAGGAAATCGAGGCGATAGCGTCCCGCCCACCAGCTTTTTCTCGGCCTGTATATAAGGCCGTGCGACGATTTAATGGCGTCCGACGCGGCTACGCCGTCGAACGCCAGAAAGTCCGTATCGCGCGTTTTCACCCTCACGTGCCTGCCGTCTTTTCCAAGCGGTGTAAAACCGGGTTCGCCGTCTTTTCCGCAGT
>CAZBLL010000175.1:0-3983 GCA_964492625.1 uncultured Synergistaceae bacterium | reverse complement strand
CTGGTAGCCTATACGGCGATCAGCGAGGGGAAATACGTTACATGGATACCCTCCAACGGGCCGGAAATGAGGCGCGGTACTGCGAACTGCGGTGTTGCTCCCAGTGACCGTGAAATCGCTTCACCTGTTGTGGCTGAATCGGATGTAACTGTAATAATGAACAATCCCTCCCTTGAAAAGTTCGAGTATTCAGTCAAAGAGGGCGGACTTCTGATCTACAATTCGGATTTGGTTGAATACAAAAATCCCCGGCCCAACGTAAGGCTTCTTCCGCTGCCGGCGCACTCCAAAGCTCTCGCCATCGGGAGCGACAAGGTTTCCAATATCATTGTTCTTGGAGCGATAGTGGAAGCCAGCGATCTGGTTTCGAGGGAAGTATGTCTTGAGACCATCAAGGAAAAACTTGGCAAACGTAAACCGCAGTTTTTGCCCATGAATCTCGAGGCCTTCGAAGAAGGGGAAAAGATGGCCCGGGAAATACTGGGGAAATAGCAGATGAACCCCGGGGAGAAACGGATTACAAGCCATGTGGTGTATCGGGGCCGTATACTCAACCTGAGGGTTGATCACGTCGAACTCGAAAACAGCAAACGATCCTACAGGGAGGTTGTAGAACATGCTCCCGCAGTAGGTATACTGGCGGAGGACGATGAAGGGCGAGTTTTTCTTGTGAAGCAGTTTCGTTATCCCGCCGGAGAGCATCTCCTTGAAATACCCGCAGGGATAATAGAGCCCGGTGAACGACCAGTTGAGACAGCCTCGAGGGAGCTACAGGAGGAGATCGGTTTCGAGCCCGGCGAAATCAGGGAGATCATGAGATTCTACACGTCTCCCGGATTCAGCAATGAGGAACTTGTAATATTTCACGCCAGAAATCTGCGTGCGGCCGAACGCGAACCGGACGACGATGAGTTCATAAGCGTGGAGAAAGTGGATATAGGTTCGATAGAAACACTGCTGCGAGACGGGGGCGTCAGAGACGCAAAGACCATCGCGGCGCTGCACTGGCTTCTGGCCAACAGAAGCTGAGAATATCCTGATACATGAGGGGTGGGCGGCCTTGCTGTCCGCCCCTTTTCTTTAACTTCAGGGAGGCGGCCTGATAATGGACCAGAGGGAAAATCTCCAGGAGACCTTTTTCAGGCACCTGAGGTTTGAAAGAGGTTGTAGCGAAAACACGATAAAGGCCTACAGGAACGATCTGAGTGAATGGGGGCAGTTTTGCGCCGCCAGGGGCAGGGATCCCGGCATTGTCAGTCGTGAATCAGCAGGCCTTTTTCTGAAGCAGATGACTATTGAGGGAAAAAGCAAATCGACCATCCAGAGAAGAGCGGCGTGCCTCCGCTCCTGGGTCAGGTTCCTGGTTTCAGAAGGCTACTGCGAGGATGAGGAATGGCGCATTACCCTGCCGCCAAGGGAAAGGAAGCTTCCCGCTATCCTCGGAGAGGGAGAGATCGAAAGGCTTCTCCGATCATGCGGCGGGGATAAGCCGCTGGACCTGAGGGACAGGGCTGTACTTGAAACCGCCTACGGCTGCGGTCTCAGGGCCTCGGAAACTGCATTTCTGAGGTTGTACGACATCGATATCCAAAGGGGCTCAATTGTAGTCCGGGGTAAAGGCGACAGGGAAAGAACGGTTCCGTTCACCGGAGAGGCAAAATACCGTGTGGGAAAATATCTTTCGGCGGGACGGCCCCTCCTTCCGAACGAGTCCTGTGAAAGGCTTTTCCTCAGCAAAAACGGCAAGTCACTGCGGAGGGAAGATATATGGCGTATTATAAGGCGGAGAGGCAGGGCGGCGGGTATCGCTGCGGGAAGGCTGTATCCCCACGTGCTCAGGCATTCATTCGCAACTCATCTATTGAGAAGAGGAATGGACCTCAGAACCCTTCAGGAGCTTCTGGGGCACGCCTCGATAGCAACTACGGAGAAGTACACGCATTTCGATACGGAGCTAAGAGATGTCTATGACGCGTCCCACCCCAGGGCGTGATCTGATAAAAGGGAGTTGAGAAAGACATGCCGAGAAGCAGGGTTAAAGAAGCCCTTGAAACAATAACGGAAAAGTGTCCCGAATCTCCCAGGATCGCAGTCGTTCTCGGTTCCGGGCTGGGCCTTTTTGCGGAAAGCCTTGATGAACGGATAGTAATTCCGTATAAGGAAATACCCGGATGGCCAATGTCTACGGCCCCCGGTCACGCCGGCAGACTGGTTTGGGGAAGGCTCGGCGGAATACCGCTCGCCGTCATGCAGGGACGCCTTCATTATTACGAAGGTCATTCCATGGAAGACGTGGTGTTTCCTGTCCGGGTCTTCGGTGAGTGGGGAACCGAACTGTATATACCCACGAACGCAGCGGGTGGGGTAAGCCATAATCTCAGGGCGGGGGACCTCGTGGTGATTACGGATCACATCAATCTTATGGGATTGAACCCGCTGCGCGGAGAAAACGATGAGCGATGGGGACCCAGGTTCCCTGACATGACGAAATGCTATGACGGCGAACTGGCGGATATCGCCATAAAATCAGCCATGGGCGAAGGAATACCACTTCACAGAGGAGTTTACATAGCCTTTCCCGGGCCCTCCTTTGAAACCCCGGCAGAAATTCGTATGGCCAGGATGATGGGAGCGGACGTTGTGGGTATGTCCACGGTTCCCGAAGTAATAACGGCGCGCCATATGGGCATGAGGGTCTGCGCTATTTCCTGTGTCGCCAACGCGGCGGCGGGCATGACGGGAGAAATGCTTACCCACGAGGAGGTTCTCGCCGCAATGGAAGAGGCTTCGGGCAGGCTGGTATCCCTTTTGAGGCGAATAGTCACCGTTGCGGGTTCTCCGGATGCGTAACGCGGTTTCATTCATAGAATCAAAAAGAGACGGCAATAGTCATTCCCGTATAGAGCTCGAATCCTTTGTTGAGTCGTGCCTTTCGGGAGACATACCGGATTACCAGATAGCCGCCTGGCTTATGGCTGTTTTTTTCCGTGGAATGGACGACGGGGAATTGACGGCTTTTACTATGGCCCTTGCAAATTCAGGGCAAAAGGTTGTGTTCCCCGAAGACATACAGCCTGTGGACAAGCACAGCACTGGTGGAGTGGGCGACAAGACAACGCTTGTGGTTGTTCCGCTTGCGGCCGCATGCGGAGCTCCGGTTGCCAAGATCAGCGGCAGGGGGCTGGGTTTTACCGGGGGGACCATTGACAAGCTGGAATCTATACCCGGTTTCAGCGCACATCTGGATATGGGTGATTTTATCCGGCAGGTGCGTACAACCGGGTGCGCCGTAAGCGGACATTCCCGGGACCTGGCCCCTGCGGAAGCCCTATTCTACGAAACACGCGATGTCACAGCTACGGTGCAGTCGCTTCCACTCATAGCGAGCAGCATAATCAGCAAGAAAATTGCAGGGGGCTCAAAATCCTTTGTGTTCGACGTCAAGTGCGGGGACGGGGCCTTCATGCGTGATGCACAGGAGGCAAGGACTCTTGCTTCTCTTCTGGTTTCTCTCGCTGGGAAAACCGGTTTTCCCAGCACGGCCATAATCACCGGCATGGAACAGCCGCTCGGACGGTGGGTCGGAAACGCAGCGGAAGTAAATGAAGCTGTTGAAGTGCTTTCCGGAGGCGGGCCGAACGACACGAGAAGGCTCTGTCTGGTGATCGCGGGGGCGATGATCGATCTTGGCGCCAGGACCACAAGCCCCGGAGAAGGCTTTCGGGCTGCCGAGGCGGCTCTGGCCTCGGGGAAAGGCCTTGACCGTTTCATAGCCATGGTGACATCGCAGGGTGGAGGAAGCGCATTCGAAAAACCGGATTACAGCCTTCCTCTCGCACGGAGGGTTGTTGATATCCTGTCGCCTGGAGACGGCGTTATAACGGCATGTCGGGCCAGAGCGTTTGGAGAGGCCGTAAGGCTACTGGGTGGTGGAAGATTCAGAAAAGAGGATCGCATAAGACACGACGCAGCGGTTGAGGTCA
>CAZBLL010000174.1:0-3987 GCA_964492625.1 uncultured Synergistaceae bacterium | reverse complement strand
CACCTGCGGGAAAATGGGTGTCCCCTTAGTGCGGGAATCTGGATGTCCCTAGACATCCTCTTTTTGGCCGCTGTTTCAGCCTTGCAACTTCCGTGACCCACAACTCATAAACGCGCAGGAACACGCATAAAAGATGCGTGTATAATCGGGCGTAACGTTGAAAACCGGGGAGAAATGATATGCAAAAAGGTTTTAAGGATTTATTCAGTCAAGACATAACGGGACTGCCCGATGGAGAATGGGCGGCGCCCGGGGTGTTCGTTACCGAAAACAGGACCACTATTGCAGGTTTCGACGCAAAGAACTCCGTCAAAGAGCTGGAGCATCTGGGCGCGGCCATGGAACCCGTATTCCTGGACATAGAAACAACGGGTCTCTCTGGCGGCCGAGACTTGTTCTTTATGGCCGGCGTGGGGCGGCCCGTGGGAGAAACGCTGGTGGTCCGGCAGTATTTCCTGACCGACCCACACTGCGAGAAAATTTTCCTGCAGGTGTTTGGCGAAGCTATCCCCGGGAACGCTGGATTCGTCTCCTACAACGGCAAAAGTTTCGATTTACCCTTTATCGCATCCCGAATGCGCACGGCTTCGGTCCGGAAAACCTGGCGACAGACGGGACATCTGGATCTCCTGGAGATGGCCCGCCGTCTATGGCGAGGCCGTATTCCCAATTGCCGCCTGGGAACTGTGGAATCCGAAATTCTGGGAGTCGTGCGAGACGGGGAAGATGTACCGGGTCGGGACATACCTCAACTGTACGTCAGATACCTCGACAAAGGCGACGCCTCCATGCTGCGGGGGGTCTTCTACCACAACCTGGTGGACATCACTTCGCTGGCCAGGATGCAGATGCGGGTGGCGCTGGAATTTTGCGGAGGTAAGGCCTGATTATCTCTGTGGGTTTTCAGGGGATATACGTTGAAACAGGGTTTTCTGAATCTTTAGAAACCGGTCTTTGACTTCGCCCCATGCAATGTCACGTATCATGATCGGCCACGGTTCCTTTTCGGCGTCTTCGAACCAGGAAAGGCTTTTTAGCATATGGTAACGATTTATGACCGCTGCTGGAAATTTGAGCGGCAGCATGTCGTAGAGGCATTCGAGGAGGATACCATGCATGTCGAGTTCATATATGTCGATAAAGTCTTTTCTGGCCCCCCTGGCGGCCAGAGCCGCCCATTTCATTAGTCCAATGTCCCGGGGAGACGCGATGCTGAGGCCCTGTTTTTCTTTCGGCCTTACGACATCATCAATCAGGGGATTAGGATAATGGAACCAGGAAACCCTGATATCGTTTATCCATCCGCTGAAGGTCCCTTCCGACGTTTCCGCAATTCGCATGTTGCCGAAGGTGCTCAGTTTTCTCTGCAACCCCAGAATATCAAAGGGTTTCGTTGAAAACCAGTCGAAATCAACTGATTTTCTGTGTCCATACAGAAGGGCCAACCCTGTTCCTCCGGCCAGATAGGCGTGAGGCGCAGGAGGCTTTTCCAACAGTGCTTCAAGCAAACTGATTTGCTCCGGTTCCAGGATATTCAGGAACATTTCGCTATCTCTTCACGCAGGCCCAGGATGTTTTCCCAACAGGTCAAGGTCTTGGGGCTCAGGCTGCGGCTGTTTTTTACTATATCTATGACTTCTTCTCTCGAAACAATTGAAAGCAGCCAGCGTACGGACTCTTCGTCTCCCAGATTCAGCACACGTGAGACCATGAATTCCCTATGCCTCGATATATCCATATCGTTCCAGTCAATATCCCAAAAAAGGGTTCGCATATTTTCAGGTTCGCGGCAATCTAATTTAATCGCCCCCTCCATACGATTGTAGCATCGAGGACCCGTTGATTCCGGATTTTTCCGGGCCAATTTGCGGAGCCGTCTCTACCCAGGCCTTCCGAAGGCGTGTTTTTCTACAATGAAGCTGTCGACTGCAAAAAGAAGTGACCATTCAGCTGGTCCCAAACCCAGGTTTCCCTTACGGTTACGCCTCGCGTGTTGTCGTACCACTCAAAGAGCGCGCCGCCGCCGGTAATCGGCTCAACCGCGGCGCTGGAAAATTTACTGTCGGCCGCGAAGATCCCACGAGGCCTGCCCTCGAACGGCAGCATATACGGCTGGCCGGAAGGCGAAAAGGCAACGATAACGTATACGTTTCCGTTCGAACCGGCGTACTGGCCCAGATTGCAGTCCGGGCGGCCGTCGGCGTTGTAGTCGGCGAAGTGGATTTCCCATTGCTCGTCCATAAACAGCATCGGCTCTTCGGGATATTCGGGAAAAAACAACGGGTTGAGCAAAAGGCTTTTCGCGTCGCCGTCCGCCTTTCGAACCACCAGTTCGAAAAGCCCCTCGAATCGTTCACCAGTAAAGGGGCCCGGATCGGTCTCAACCAGGCGCTCGCCGCTTACCATTTCCACCGCAACGGTTTCATTGAGGCCATCCATGTCGAGATCTTTTTCACTTTGAGTGATAGTCTCCCGCTGCGCGCAGGAAAGCGGAGAAAGGGGTGCGCACAGCGCGACGATAACCAGCGAAGCCAGCATCATTTTCCCGGGTTTGACCACGAAAACCACTTCCCTGGAATGTACAGATTTGAAAGGCAAGGTTATTGCCGGGCTGCAAACAGGCCGCCGTCAGGAATCGTCCTTGCCGCCTGTTGTGAGATCATCATCGGGCTCTCCGGAGCCATCCGGATGCTGATCCCTCGTGTAAAAGGCCCTGCGCTTCCAGAACCCATCGAAGGAGGACATCATTGAAGGAATTATCGACTGGCCCAGTTCCATCTCCGATTCCGACTGGTCGACGGGTAGATCGCAGCCGGTCAGCCTGAAAATAGGCGACTTGGGCCTTGCCAGTATCTGGCTCGGGTATACGCTTCTGTGTCCGCTCACCGCAAAAGCAACAATACAGGCGGCTGCCGCGTAGGACGTTATTCCCGACCCGAACATTTCCGTGGCCATGATTGTTGCCGCTATGGGCGTATTCGCCGCACCGGCAAGTACAGCCGCGAACCCTATGGCGCTGAAAAAGGACGGGTCCAGACCGAAAAGCGTAGCGAAAGTAAACCCGGATGTGGCGCCCACAAAGAATGTCGGGGTAACGATGCCGCCGCTTCCCCCGAATGAAAGCGTTATTCCTGTGAAAAGGGATTTAAGGAGAAAGGCGTAAAGAGGGACGGGCACGCCCTGGGCCGCATGTTCTATAGTGCTGAGCCCCAGTCCCAGATACCTGGTCCCGAAGACAAGAGCCAGAACGGCGAGGATGCTTCCGCCCAGCAGCGCCTTCCTGTTGGGTCCCATCTTCAGCATCCCGGATAGCCTCTGGGTAAGCCCCAGTATTTCGATGAACACCATGGAGGCCAACCCGCAGAAAAGCCCCGCTCCGAGCACCCACATTATGGTTGTGATGTTCATGTGCGGGACCTGGACCATTGTATGGGCGCCGTACTCCACCCCAAGCAGCCCCGCCGTCTGGAACGCCACTATGCCGCTTACGAACGACGGCAGCATTACGGCGTAGAATAACTGGCCGATGAACAGAACCTCCAGGCCGAAGACGGCGCCCGCCACAGGTGTGCCGAAGATGGCCGAAAACCCGGCCGAAATTCCGCAGATAACCAGTTTCTTGCGATCGGTGTCGTTGAATCTCAATATCGTGGCCATGGTGGAAGTGAGACCCGCACCTATCTGGGCGCATGGTCCTTCCTTGCCCGCCGAGCCCCCGGAGGCGAGTGTGATGACGGTGGCCACCAGCTTTACCGGAACAACGGCCAGCTTTATGCGCCCCGAGTTGTTGTGGACAGCTTCTATCACCTTTTCGGTCCCGTGTCCGGCAGCATTGGGAGCCAGCTTGCGTATGAGCCATGAGCTCAGCAGTATCCCGGGCGGAAGCAGAAGCAACCTCCACATCGGCAGCGCCTGAACCTCGCCTATGCTGTAGCCTGCATTCCCGCCCTTTTATACCTATGCGGGCGGGTTGACGCCCATGTATTC
>CAZBLL010000173.1:0-4002 GCA_964492625.1 uncultured Synergistaceae bacterium | reverse complement strand
GGAAGGAGCGGCAGCCATAGAAAACGGAAACACGGAAAAAGCACGCTCCGAGGCCAAACAGCAGACTTATCGCGATGCTCTCGAAAAGGGAGTAGGAGCAATGGTGCAGGGCATCACGGAAATGAAAGATTTTCAGGTTATCAAAGACAAGGTCTTTTCACAGTCACAGGGGATAGTAAGTTCGTTTGAGATCACCCGTGAATGGGAAGAAGACGGCGTCTACTACATGGAGGCCGACTGCGAAGTTTCTCCCGGCGCTCTCGACGGGGTTCTTGGACCCGCGGTCATAGACACCCTCGGCAACCCCAGGGTCATGGTTCTGGTGGACGAATCCATAGAGGGCGAGAGGCCTTTTCTTTCCACTGTAGAGGGTGAGGTAACGCAGGTGTTCGAAAAGGCGGGATACCTCCTTGTAGACCCCGGTCAGGCCGGGAATCTGGATCAGAAGGAAATGGACCTGGCCAGGGAAACGGGAGACGTGGATAAACTCAGGGAGCTGGCGGAAACGTTCCGGGCCGACGTGCTGATCTACGGCAAGGCTCAGGGACTTTCGTTTACAAAGCAGCAGGTGGAGGGTGTAACGCTCTACGGTGTGCGTTCCCAGGTGCAGCTCAAGGCCGTTATAGCCCAGACCGGATACGTTCTGGGAACCGAAATGATAGAAAAGAAAGACAAGGGTACGTCCGCCCAGGATGGAGCGGTCAAGGCGTTTCAGGCCGCCACTAAACCGGCGGCGGGAGGGCTTGTAAACAAGGTTGCCTACGCCCTGGTAAGCGGGCAGGCGGGAGGCGCCGCCGGCAGGACTATCAAGGTTATTGTCGGAGGGGTCAATTTTTCCGGACTCCGCGACATAAAGAAAGGCCTCGAATCCACCGATGGAGTAGCCGCGGTGTACCAGAGGAGTTTCGCCGACAACAGGGCCGAACTCGACGTTGTCTGCGAAAAATCGGCCGAAGATCTGGCGGTGGACATGGAAAACCTTGGTGTTGAAATAACGGCGCTTTCGGCAAATACCGTAGAGGGAATGAAGTCGGAATGAGAAGCCCGAGGCTGGGCCTCATCCTTGCCCTTTTCGTGCTGGCCGTTGTACTTTGCCCCGGGACCGCACAGGCCGTGACGCAGACCGACGTGGACGCCATCTGGCTAAACAACGGGGCAGTCGAGGGTGTGCAGGAGTTCCGTTTCGGTTGGGTCGACTGGCGGGGTGGTTCGGTTTCTGTAACAGGAGAAGAGCCCGTAAGGGGCTCGTCTCCGGGGCAAAAGCTCCTGGCCAGAAGAGCGGCCCTCACGGACGCCAGAAGAAACCTGCTGCTTTTGCTTTACGAAATTCGTTACGGTCTCCCGGAAAAATTGCAGTCGATCGAAATATCCGGCGAGATTGGGGAAACGCATATCGATTCCGAACGGATATCGAACAAGAAGTACATCGTGGAACTGACCGTTCCGCTGGATGTGCTTCTGAACGAATGCGTCATCTTCAGCGCCGAAGTACGGTAGTGAGGGAGTGAAGGCATTGGCGAAAAAGCTCTTTGCCCTTCTGTTGATATCAATGTTTCTAGGCGCCTGCTGGCCTGGTTCAGATGCGTGCGCCGGACCGCTGCCAAAGGGCAAGACGATCGCAGTTCTGGTCCGCAGCGGTTCAGCGCAGTACGCCCGTTCGGCCGAGGCCATAATAATAAACAGCCTGCTCCAGGGGGGCTATAATGCAGTCGACCAGAGGCAGCTCGAAAGCATCCGCAAAAACAAGGCTGCCGCACTGGCGCTTGACGGCGACGTTGACGCTATCCTCAAACTCAGCCAGACTTACGGTTTCAACGTGCTTGTATCGGGGCGTGCTACCGTTCACGATCCGGTAAAAAACGAATTCGGTCTTTTTACCGCTACGGCGTCCGTTTCGGTGACCGCCTGCCAGGGGTCCAGCGGCAAGCAGCTTTTCGCCGACAGCGCTTCCGCCAAGGAAGTTGGTTACACTGGAGCGGAAGCTGGACAGAAAGCGCTTGAATCAGCGGCCAGGGCCGCAGCGTCCGCGATGATAGAGGGGCGTTCGTCGGCTGGGGGAACAGCCGCTGCGCTTAAAGATTTAGAGGTAGAGGTCTCAGGTGTAAGAAGCTTTGTGGAAGCCCATGCAATAGTGGAAGCACTCGGCAAGGCGGGTTGCGGCTCGTCCAGCCTCATCAGTTTTTCTGGAGGCAGAGCGCTGGTCAAAGCTTCCTGGTCAGGCTCACCGGATTCTCTGGCGCAAAAAATAATTCAGCAGAGGAGCGACCTTTCGCTCGAAAAAATCGAAAACGGCCGCATATACCTGATGCGGCGATAAGCTTCAACAAACGGCCCCTGTCGGGGCCGCAGGAAAGGAAGATGAAAATGAGCCAAAAAATGACACGCCTGTTTCTGTTCGCCGTTGCCGCGCTTTTCGTGTTGACTGCGGCAATGCCGGCGACCGCGGAAGTTCGTCTTATCGTGAGCAAAAACATGGTCAAGGTTAACGACCCGGCGCTTGGTCAGCCATCCATACTCAACGATTTCCAGGCCAACGGCCACAGGACTCATAACAATATGGCCCTTGTATGGAACAGCGACTCCGTGTGGGTTTATGACATCCGCACTCACCAGTGGCTCAATCAGCAGAACTTCAGTGCAGTTTCTGGGCTGCTTTCCGACGAACTTGCGCTTGCCTGGGAGCCCCGGAGAGTGACGGTGTTCAGCGCACCTCAGAAAACATGGGTAGTGAGCGACCAGATGACCACACCCATTACGGGACAGATGCTGTCCGGGCAGATGGCGGCGGTAACATGCGAAGACGCCTTTGTTGTTTACGACCCGGTCCTCAAGACATGGCAGAAGGCGGGCGACTTCAACGTTGAAGACGCCGAAATCGGGGAAAATCTTGCCGTTGCGTGGGATTCCAATGACGCCGTCATCTATGACCTCACTCTTCACCAGTGGGTCATGAAGCAGGGCATAGCTCCGCAGGCCTGCATAGTAGAGCCCTACAAGGTGTCGTTCTATTCATCCAGCACAATCTACACATACGACGCCATGAGTCACCGCTGGAGCGAAACGCCAAGGTAGGTTCCGGGCCGGGGAAAGGGAGGCGCAACGATGAGATCACTTAATTTCAGAAAAACCGGAAACCTTCTTTTCCTTGCTGTGGCTGTTTTTCTTGTCGTATTGACGGCAACCTCTCCGGCGCATGCCTCGCTGACAGTAGCCGTGGATACCTTTCTGTCCCAGGGCTCCAGCCTCTTTCTGGGTTCGTCGATAAGCGAGATGCTCCGTACAGAACTCATAGGCAACAGGGACATTACCGTAGTCGAAAGGGGCCAGCTGGGCGCTGTGGCCGAGCAGCAGCGGCTTTCCCTTTCGGGTGTTGTCGAAACGGAGACGGCCGTCAAGGTGGGTAAAATAGTCGGGGCCAGGTATTTCATACTGGGAGCTGTCAGCAGGTTCGGCACTTTGCTGGTCGTAACGGCAAGGCTTGTTGACGTGGAAACCGGCAACGTCATGAAGAGCTTCGAGCAAGTCTCCCGCGAGGGGGAAACCGGGGTCACGCTGGCCACCAAAAACCTGGGAGCGGATATGCTGGCATTTTTCTCGGGCGATTCTCCAGCCGAGGGCGACCCGATGGATGACTATCGCTACTATCTTTACGAGGCGCTTGGCTACTACAACCTCGGCAAGTACTCGCGATCGTTGCCCCACTGGGAAAAAATGACAAAACTCAGTCCAAGGAATCAGGTGCTTCGCTTTATTCTGGGGGGCGTCTATTACCAGGCGGGCCGCTACAGCGACGCTCTTCTTTCGGCGCAGCAGTCGGTAACATGGGATCCGGATTTCGCCGAGGCCCATCTGCTGGAGGGCAAGTCGTATTTTATGCTGGGCGATTTCCACAAAGCCACTCCCCCGCTCGACAGGGCTCTCGAACTGAATCCCGGGCTTACTGAGGCTCTGTTTCTTAAAGGTCAGGCCTACAAGAACAGAAACAGGCTTGAAGAGGCCGTG
>CAZBLL010000172.1:0-4032 GCA_964492625.1 uncultured Synergistaceae bacterium | reverse complement strand
GAAGAACCCGTTTTTCTGTTGTGAGATACGGGAATGTCGTGGGGTCGCGCGGTTCTGTCATTCCCTTCTTCCAGAAAATGGTCAATGATGGCGCCAAAGAGATCCCCATAACAGACGAGCGCATGACACGATTCTGGATCACCCTCCCCCAGGGTGTGGAATTCGTGCTGAAATCATTGGAGCGGATGCAGGGTGGGGAGATATTTGTTCCGAAGATCCCCTCTGCAAGAATTATTGATCTTGCCGAGGCGATCGCCCCCGGAATACCTCAAAAGATAGTCGGCATAAGACCGGGAGAAAAACTTCATGAGGTTATGTGTCCTTCCGATGATGCTCACATAACTCTTGAATTTGACAATCATTATGTGATCCAGCCCCCTATCAATTTTCTCAGCCTTGGGCCGTGGACCAAAAACAGAATGGGAGAAACTGGTGAGCCGGTGCCTGAAGGGTTTGAATACACCTCAGGGACAAACAAGGTCTTTCTTTCAGTGCAGGAACTTAAAGGCATTATCCGAAACAACTGTTAAAAAGGTTCGGCGAGGACAGGATGAATATTAAAAAAATGGCAATAGGCACTGCCCAGTTTGGACTAGATTATGGTATATCCAATACAGGCGGGAAGATGCCCTTTCCCGAGGCAATGAGGGTGCTTGCTGAGGCAGAAGCTTTTGGTATCCGCCTGCTTGATACTGCTGCCGCCTATGGTGATTCTGAAGAGGTTCTTGGGTGCTGTATGAAGGACGGAGTTAACCCCTTTGATATCGTTACGAAAATATCCATCGGCAAACGAGAGAATATAGGTAACGAGGATATCACAGCAATACTTGATGTGATCTTCAACCGGTCCATGGCGAAGCTTGGGAAAAACAGAATATACGGACTTTTGGCTCATTCCCCCGATGATTTGACTGGTCCCCAGGGAGAGGTTTTCTGGGCGTGGATGGAGAATCAAAAGGGCTGTGGGCGTGTGGAAAAGACAGGGGCTTCGGTCTATTATCCCAGGGAAGCATTTGAGATAATGAACAAATACCCCGTGGATATTCTGCAGATACCCTTAAGCGTCTTCGACCAGAGGATGATCGTGTCCGGGGTTATCAAAGAGGCGAAAAGCCGGGGGATCGAGATCCATTGCAGATCTGTCTTCCTACAGGGACTCTACTTCATGGATCCCCGGATAACCGGGGATCATTTCGAACCTGTAAGACCATTCCTTGAGGAGTTTTCAAGCGCTGTTTCAAGATCCGGCTACACCATGCAGGAAGTACTACTGGGTTTTGCTCTTTCCGTTGAAGGGGTGGACAATGTTATTGTTGGTGTGGAGAATTCCCGGCAACTGGTTCAGATAATCGAGGCTGCAGGGTTAACGGTGGAAGGGTTTGACTGGGCAAGATGGCAACTCGACGATGAAAGATTTGTCGTTCCCTCCAACTGGGTATTAAAAAAGTCATAATAAAAGAAGGGATTCCCAATGCACTCAATGATAGCAATCCTTCAGGCAAGGTTTTCTTCAAGCCGCCTCCCGGGGAAAGTTCTTGAAGACATTCTCGGTGAACCGATGATTTTCAGGCAGATCGAGAGGGCATTGCGTTCAGGCCGGATAGAAGGGCTGATTGTAGCTACCAGCAGTGATGTTTCCGATGACCCGTTAGCGGATATGTGCCGCAGGAAGGGAATAGAATGCTTCAGGGGAAATCTGGATGACGTCCTGGACAGGTTCTATCACTCGGCCCTCCAATGCGGTCCCGACCACATTGTCAGAATCACAGGTGACTGTCCTTTGCTGGATCCCGATGTAATGGACAGGATTATTGAAAAGCATTTCGAGGACAATTTCGACTACACCTCCAATACTGCCCCGCCAACTTTTCCCGACGGCCTTGACGTGGAAGTATTCCGTTTCTCCGCCCTTGCCGATGCCTGGAGAGAGGCAAAGCTTCCTTCCGAGCGTGAGCACGTAACACCTTATATCAGGAATAACCCGGATAGATACCGAATGGGGAATCTGTTGAACGGCGAAGACCTGTCTTCTCTCAGGTGGACGGTAGACGAAAAGCGCGACCTGGATTTCGTCAGAAGGGTATATGAGTATCTTCATCCGGAGAAACCCGCTTTTGGAATGAAGGATGTGCTAAATCTCCTAAAGCAGAAGCCGGAGTTGATGGAAATAAACGGCGGGATAGCCCGTAACGAAGGTTACTTTAAATCTCTCAGGGAAGATGCCGATCTTGCAGCCGAAGAAGGATAAAAGGAGCCTGATGATATGTCTCATCCGTCGAATCAGATAAAACAATCCCTGGCAATGCAGGAGCGAGCCAAAAAAAGAATTCCAGGAATGACCCAGCTACTTTCAAAGCGCCCCGACATGTTCTCCCTCGGGGTGTGGCCCGGTTATTACGAGAGGGCAGCGGGGGCCTACATCTGGGACCTCGACGGCAACAGGTACCTGGACATGAGTATATCCGGCATCGGAGCCAACGTGCTGGGGTATGCGGACCCCGACGTCGACGAAAGGGTCGCACAAGCGATACGGTCCGGTTCCAGTTCCACTTTCAACTGTCCCGAAGAGGTTTTACTGGCCGAAATGCTTGCGGGGATGCATCCATGCTGCGAAATGTCACGTTTCACACGGTCTGGTGGCGAGGCGATGGCTGTTGCCGTGAGGATCGCCAGGGCTCACACCGGCAGGGATGTAGTGGCCTTTTGCGGATACCACGGCTGGCACGACTGGTACCTCGCAGCAAATGTCGGGACCGGGGATGCCCTGGGCAACCACCTCATATCCGGCCTTGCACCGGAAGGGGTCCCGTCATGCCTTGCCGGGACAGCGCTTCCGTTCCGCTTCAACCATATCGAAGAACTGGAGAGCATCGTCTCCTCCCATGGCAAAAAAATTGCCGCAATAATCCTTGAACCCCTCCGCAACAAAGCACCCAACGATAGTTTTGTCAGGGCAGTGAGAGAGGCGGCCGATGAGACAGGGGCGGTTCTTGTCATAGACGAAATATCCTCGGGCTTCAGGATGAATACTGGAGGAGCCCACGCCCTCTATGGATATGATCCGGACATGGTCGTCTTCTCCAAGGCCATGGGCAACGGGTATCCCATAGGGGCGGTCTGTGGTAAAGGCACCGTTATGGAAAGCGCCCAGAAGAGCTTCATCAGCAGCACCTGCTGGACCGAAAGGGTGGGTCCTTCCGCGGCGCTTGCCATGATAGAAAAGCATAAAAGCCTGAATGTCGGAAGTCACCTGATGGAAACAGGGAAGGCAATTCAGGAGGGTTGGAGCGGTCTTTTCAGGAAGCACTCGATACCTGCAAGTGTCAGCGGGATATACCCCTTGAGCCACTTCGATATAGAGCATGAACTCTCAAGAGAGATAAAAGCCTTTTTCGTGCAGGAAATGCTCGAAAAGGAAATGCTTGCATCAACTATTTTCTACCCCATGCTCAGCCATACGGAGGAGCACGTAGAAAAATACCTTGAGGCTGCGGAGGAGGTATTCGGAATGATATCTCAACATCTTGAGAAGGGGACCCTGGTTTCATCCCTGAGGGGCAAACCCTCCTCGACAGGGTTTCAGCGTCTGACCTAGTGGCAGAGGACCGAATGATGGAGATGAAGAATATTGAAGTTAATGACAGGGCCATAGGTCAGTCCCGGCCGGTATTCATAATCGCCGAGGTAGGCGCCAACCACAACCGGTCGATTGCTCTTGCAAAAGAGCATATAGATGCTGCTGTTGAGGCAGGGGCCGATGCTGTCAAGTTCCAGATATACAGCGCCGAGACCCTCTACTCTAAAAAAACCCCGAAACACTCAGGCTACGACAAGGACCTTTTCATGCTCATCAAGGAGATAGAGACACCGCGGGAATGGCTGCCTGAGCTAAAGGAACATTGCGACGCTAAGGAGATCGTTTTTTTTGCAACACCCTTCGACATGCGGGCCGTTGAGGAACTTGACGAGGTCAGCCCCCTTTTTAAGATTGCCTCATTCGAGATAGTGGACCTCCCCCTTCTGCGTTACGTT
>CAZBLL010000171.1:0-4064 GCA_964492625.1 uncultured Synergistaceae bacterium | reverse complement strand
TACCCGCCGGCAAGACAGAGCCCTATCCCGGGAGGGAAAGGACGCCGCAGGAAGTCGAGGAACGGTATCAGGAACTGCTTAAAGAATACGGATTGGGAGAATAAACGATCATAGCGGCCACGGGCTGGGGACGAACCTGTTTTCAAAAACCTGCAACGCGTATCTGTCCGTCATCCCGGAAATATGATCGATTATCTGCTGAATGAGGTTTTCCCCGGCGGCCGAAGGAAGGTCGCCGGGGTTTTTTTCGTAATAGTCGAAAAGCGCTACAAGTATATGCTCGACTTTGGGTTCTTCTATGCGGGCCCTCTCGTCTGCGTAGACGTTGCTGTACAGAAATGACCTCAGGGCCTCGGTGGCCTCCAGCTTCCCTTCGCTCATGGCTATTCCTTCGGGGCCGCTGTGGCTTACGATATCCTCAACGAGGCAGCCGATACGTTCCCCATGGCTTGTTCCGAGATTGCGTCTGACTATATCCGGAAGATCGCCGTATGCAATGATCCCGGCCCGGAACGCATCGTCGAGGTCGTGATTGATATAGGCGACAGAGTCGGCCAGTCGCACCACCCAGGCCTCAAACGTGAGTTCCTCTCCCCGGCCAAAACCACTGGAAACGTCTACCTGCCCCTTTGAATGTCTCAGTATGCCGTCACGGACTTCACATGTCAGGTTAAGCCCACTGCCGTCACGCTCAAGGACCGATACGACACGCAGGCTCTGTCCGGCGTGAGCGAAGCCCGGCCCACCCCTTGATCTGGATATCCTGTCCAGAACACGTTCTCCCATATGTCCAAAGGGTGTATGCCCCAGGTCGTGTCCAAGAGCAATGGCGTCGGTAAGATCCTCGTTCAGGGCCAGGGCCCTTGATATGGTCCTCGCTATCTGGCAGACCTCCAGCGTATGAGTCATTCGCGTGCGATAGTGGTCGCCCTCCGGCAACAGCAGTACCTGCGTCTTGTGTTTCAATCGCCTGAAAGCCTTGGAATGGATAATACGGTCTCTGTCCCTCTGGAAACAGGGGCGGCGGGGACAGGGGGGTCCCTCCCTTTCCCGTCCGCGGCTTTCACTGCTGAGCGCCGCCCATGGCGCCAGGGTCAGGCGTTCAACTTCCTCGAGCCTCAGGCGAACAGGCTTTTCCATTCGAAACCGCTGACGCCTCAGTTGATTCTGCCCATTTTTGCGTGAGCTGCTGCAAGCCGGGCAACCGGAACCCTGAAAGGCGAGCAGCTTACATAGTTGAGCCCGATAGAGTGACAGAACGCGATGCTTGACGGGTTGCCGCCGTGCTCACCGCATATTCCAAGCTGTATGTCCGGGCGCGTGAGGCGTCCGTCGGATACGGCTATCTTCATCAGCCGGCCGACTCCGCCCCTGTCGAGAACATTGAAGGGATTCTCCTTCAATATGCCCTTTTCCACATACTGTCCAAGGAACTTCCCTTCGGCGTCGTCCCTCGAATAGCCGAAGGTCGTCTGCGTCAGATCGTTCGTCCCGAAACTGAAGAACTCGGCGAATTCCGCTATCTCCCCAGCCGTAAGCGCCGCCCTGGGCACCTCTATCATTGTGCCTACAAGATATTTGGGAGAAACTTTCATGGTTTCGGAAATTTCCGAAGCCTTCCGGTCCACCATGGCTTTAAGCCTGTCGATTTCCTCCTTGACGCCTACAAGGGGCATCATGATGTCCGGAATGACATTTTTTCCTGACGCCGTCAGTTCACAGGCGGCCTCGAGTATGGCGGATACCTGCATTTCGTATATTTCCGGATATATCATACCCAGCCTGCAGCCCCTGAAACCAAGCATTGGGTTGTTTTCCTTCAGCGCCCGGACCCTTGCAAGGGCCGATTCCGCCTGGCGGAGTTCACCCTTATCCGATGAGCCTCCCGCCTTTATTTGTTCTATCGTTTCGAGTAGTTCTCCCTCCTGGGGAAGGAACTCGTGTAGCGGCGGATCAAGAAGCCGCACGGTGACAGGCAGGCCCTCCATGACGCTGAATATGCCAAGGAAATCCTCTTTCTGCATCACCTTGAGCCGCTCCAGCGCGGCCACGCGATCTTCCCTGGTTGAGGCAAGTATCATCTCCTGCATTACAGGCAAGCGGTCGGTTTCCATGAACATATGCTCCGTACGGCAGAGCCCGATACCTCTTGCGCCGAAATCTCTCGCTCGTCTGGCGTCTTCGGGAGAGTCGGCGTTGGCCCAGACCTCCATATCCGCTATACCGTCGGCCAGATCCAGTAGCTTCCTGAACTCGGGACTGAAGGAGGGTTGGATGAGTTCAATCGCTCCCTGTATTACCAGTCCCTTTGTTCCATCGAGCGTTATGATTTCACCTTCATTGATGATGGTTCCGGATACATTCATCTGTTTCGGTTTAAGGTCGATCTGTATGGCCTCGCATCCGGACACGCACGGTTTACCCAATCCGCGGGCAACGACGGCCGCATGACTGGTCATCCCTCCCCGCGTAGTGAGAACACCCTGCGCGGCGAATAGCCCGTGTATGTCGTCGGGAGTCGTTTCGGGCCTTACAAGGATGACAGACTTGCCTGAATTACCCATCTTTTCCGCTTCGTCGGCGTCGAAAACTACTGTTCCCACCGCGGCCCCCGGTGAAGCAGGCAGTCCCTTAGCCAGGGAATCGAAACTGACCTCCGGGTCTATCTGTTTATGAAGCAGTTGCTCCGCCTGCTCCGGTGTTATGCGTGAAACCGCCGTCTCGGCGTCTACAAGCCCTTCTTCGTACATGTCGACGGCGGTCTGCACAGCGGCCAGGGCCGTCCGTTTCGCGGTTCTCGTCTGCAGAATGTACAGAGAGCCCCGTTCTATAGTAAATTCAATGTCCTGCATGTCTTCGTAATGCTTCTCGAGCAATTCGGCTATCCGCAGCAACTCGACATTCGCTTCCGGCAACACGTCGCCCATCTCGGATATGGGCTTGGGAGTCCTGATGCCGGCCACAACGTCCTCACCCTGTGCGTTGACCAGGAATTCACCGTAGAGTTTTTTCTCTCCCGTTGAGGGATTCCTTGTGAAGCATACCCCCGTACCACAGTCTGAACCCAGGTTCCCGAAGACCATAGTGACTACGTTGACGGCGGTTCCCAGGTCGTCGGAAATTTTGTTGATCTTCCTGTATGTTTTTGCTCTGGGAGTGTTCCAGCTTCCAAAGACGGCCTCTATGGCTTTTTTGAGCTGTTCTCTGGGATCCATTGGAAACGCTGCCCCGCATTCGCTTTCAACTATCTTCAGGTAGTCGGCTATTACCTCTTCCAATGTAGCTGCATCTATTTCGTAATCGTATTCAACACCATTTTTCCGCTTGGCCTGGTTCAACACGCTGTCGAAAAACGACATGTCGACGCCAAGTACGACATCTGAAAACATCTGAATGAAGCGCCTGTAGCTGTCGAGTGCGAATCGCCGGTCGCCGGAAGCCTCGGCCAGCCTGATAACCGTATCTTCGTTAAGCCCCAGGTTGAGAATAGTGTCCATCATGCCGGGCATGGAAATAGCTGCGCCCGAACGTACGGAAACGAGGAGCGGATCGCCGGGACCGCCGAAACGTTTTGCCGTCTCGCTTTCAAGCTCGCTCACGCTCTTTTCGACATCGGGCCAGATCTCGTCGATAAGGCTTTCACCCCTGTCGATAAACTCAAGACAGGCCTCGGTCGTAATGGTGAATCCGGGAGGCACCGGAAGACCGATCCTGAGCATTTCCGCCAGGTTCGCCCCCTTGCCCCCGAGCAGTGACTTCATATCGGCTTTTCCCTCGCGAAATGGATAAATATAACTTTTCCGGGTATTTCCCACGCCCTGCATTAACGCCACCTCCACACCGTAATCGTTGTCACGCTCTAAGGTAATCGAGTATCTCCTGCGCCGTCTCCTCAATAGCCCTGTTCGTTACATCCATCACCCTGCACCCGACGGTTCGCATGATCTTCCTGGCGTATTTGAGTTCGTCTTCTATGCGCTCCCACTGGGCGTAATTGGAAATTTCCGCATCAAGCCCAAGCAGTCTAAGCCGTTCTCTGCGTATCTGAACCAGTTTTTCGGGTT
>CAZBLL010000170.1:0-4089 GCA_964492625.1 uncultured Synergistaceae bacterium | reverse complement strand
CAGAGCATCAGGATGCTCTTCCGTTTTGCGTCGTATCGAGGGCATGGCCAGTTCGACAGGAAAATTTTCCATCCTGAGGACAAAGAAACGACATTTCCCGATGTCCCGTTCCTCCCACGGCAGCGACATATACTTTTTTGCCCTGTCCATATCTCTTTGCATTTTTTTTGCGTCATCCTGCAATCTGGCCGCAAGAGCTGGAAGCTTATCGCATTCGGTCCCGGTTTCTCTCATAAGCCTTCTTATGGTTCTGCTCCATTTCCATAGAAGCGGCCTGGAGTCGACGGTGAAACGGACGGACCATTGCGGCGGGGAGCCTTTGAATCCGGTAACAAGGATAGACCCTACTTCGGAGGTTTCCTTAACATGGCTACCCGAACAGGCGATAAGGTCGAAGTTTTCCATACTCACTACGCGAATGGAATCGGACTCGATTCGGTCCCAGTTGGCCTTGAGACCTTTCATCGATTTTGCACTGCTTATGGACACGTCCTGGACAATTACCTTGCGGTTTTCCTCTATCACGGCGTTGGCTTCGTTTTCGGCCGCGAAAAGTGTATCCCAGTCGATCCTGCCGTCGAATTTCATGGAAACCACGCTCTCCTGTTCTCCTATGTCTACCTTGAAGACAGAGAGCCCTTCGTGCGAGTTCTCAAGCACCCGCGAAAGAATATGTTCCGCGGAATGCATTCTTGAAAGCAGAAAGCGCCTCTTTTCGTCGGGTTCGGCTTTTACCTCGTCACCCACAGAGGGCTTGCCCTCGCTGACTACTATGTCAAGAACACATTCTCCGTCGCGTGTGAGGCAATCCTGGACCTTCCCTCTGAAATTATCTCCTGTAATGACGCCCGTATCTCCGGGCTGCCCCCCGCCTGACGGGCGGAAGGGGCTGTTTTCCACAACCACAGAGACCCGTTTCCCGTTCATTTGAGAAACACCGGTGATTTTGCATGTTTTTCCCATAGCCGCCTCCCCATCTGCTTCCCTTTATTGCTTCTGAAGCACAAGCAGCAGAGACCATGATACACTAGAATTATCAAGTTCAAAGGGGACGAAGGCTTCTGACAGTCAGAACCCGGGTGCAGTTTTTCGGTGTAGTTCAGGGCGTGGGTTTCAGACGCTGGATATACAATAAGGCGGAGTCTCTGGAAATTTGCGGCTGGGTGTCGAATCTCGAAGACGGATCGGTCGAAGCGACGTTCCAGGGATCTCTGCAAGACGTAAACACCATGCTGGAGTCCGCCGGCAAGGGGCCGCGGTGCGCGCTGGTCACGGAATGCAGTGTTCAGTGGCTGGAACCCGACCCCGGTTTACGCGGGTTTGAGGTACGGTTCACCAGGAAATGAAATGCGCGGAGCCCTTTTTGGACCCCGCGCATTTTTTATTTTCCTCCGCCTACGATCTTGAGTTCCGGAACCTTGTCGGCGGCGTCCGGGTGTTTCTGTTTCCACAGCTTGACGGGCAAACCCCATATCTGGATGAATCCGGCGGCAGCTTCGTGATTGAACGCGTCCTTTTCGGTGTAGGTGGCCATATCTTCGGTATAGAGGGCGTTCCCGGACCATGTTCCCACAACAACCTGCGAACCCTTGTAGAGACGCACCCTTACCACCCCGTTTACATGCTGCTGAATGGAATCGAAAAATGCGTCGTAGGCATCCCTGAGTGGAGAGAACCAGTACCCCACATAGGCCATTTCCGCGTATTTCAGCGACATTTCCATCTTGGCCGTAAGTATTTCCTTGGTAAGGGTCATGCTTTCAATGGCTTTGTGCGCCTCGAGGAGGATAGTGGTGGCCGGGCACTCATAGACTTCGCGGCTCTTGAAACCCACGAGGCGATCTTCGACCATGTCGATCCTGCCTACGCCGTAGCTTCCGCCTATCTCGTTGAGCCTGGCTATCATATCCACGCCGTTCATTGTTTCCCCGTCAAGTGCTACAGGTATGCCGTTCTCGAAAGTTATCTCAAGATATTTGGGATCGTCAGGGGCGTCCCACGGATCCACTGTGAGGCTGAAAGCGTCGGAGGGCGGTTCCGTCCACGGATCCTCCAGCGGCCCACACTCTATAGACCTGCCCCATAGATTTTCGTCGAGGGAATAGGGGCTTTCCATGGTGATGGGAATGGAAATGCCGTGTTTTTTGGCGTATTCGATTTCCGCCTCGCGGGAAAAATGCCAGTCACGCACAGGGGCTATGACTTCGAGTTCGGGATTCAACGCATTGGAGCAGACCTCCATACGGACCTGGTCCTGGCCTTTGCCGGTGCAGCCATGTGCAACTGCTACGGCTCCCTCGATCTTTGCTATCATGGCCAGGTATTTCGCAATAAGCGGCCTGGAAAGAGCCGAGTTCAGGGGATATTTCCCTTCGTACATGGCGTTTGCCTTCAGCGCGGGCCATACCATCGTCTCAACGAATTCCTTGCGGAGATCCATAACATATGCGTTGCATGCTCCGACCTTAAGAGCGCTTTCCTTTGCAGCTTCGAGATCAACCGTCTGCCCTACATCGGCCGTAAATGTTACTACATCGTACCCTTGTTCCTGGAGCCATTTGACTGCAACCGAAGTATCCAGACCACCGCTATAAGCAAGAACCACTTTCCCCTTGTACGACATTACTCATTCCTCCTTGCAGAATATACATAAAAATAAAAAAAGGCCCGTCCCTCTGTCAAAAGGGACGGGCCTTAACCCGCGGTGCCACCCTGTTTGCCGAGCCTCGCCCGACCTCTCACAACGACTTGTGTCGTCATTGTCCCTACTTGGCTCTCGCCTTTCTTCGGGACCGGCTCAGGGGCTCTATTCCGTCGTTTTCGTCGGGGTACGCTTTCAGCCCTGGGCGTTCCCTCTCTGTCGACGAGCGCACGACGTACTCATCCCCGTCATCGCCGCATATTCGAATTGCGGTGACCCGGATCTACAACGTCTTATACGTCTGTCTCGTCGCATGCTGAAAACCATCATAACTACCCCGCCTTATAAAAATCAGTTCAACGTTGGGGCACATTATACACAGGGGTTCGCGGCCTGTCAATGCAGGGATTCGAGTCCCCTGTCTTTAAGCATATCGATGGACGGAAAATGTGTCATGTCCATATGAATGGGCGTAACCGAGACGTACCCTTCACTGACGGCCAGCACATCGCTGCCCGCCGAAAGCGCGTCTTCGGGTTTTCCGGATATCCAGTAATAGGCGCGGCCTTTCGGGTCATTGAGCCGGTTTACTTTTTCCCGGTATATTCTTACTCCCTTTCGGGTAACACGGAACCCACGTATCGATTCATGGGAAAGGTTGGGAACATTGACATTGAGAAGCAACCGGTTCGAGAGAATGGTTTCGTGAAGCACTTCGAGTATTCTGACCATTGCCGACGCCGCTGCATCGTAATGGTGCAGGGTTTCCGAAGGCCCGCAGTTAAGCGACACCGCCAGTGCTGGTTTTCCGAGAAAATGGCCCTCCATGGCGGCCGATACGGTGCCCGAATAGGTAAGATCATCGGCCAGATTGGGGCCCCTGTTGATGCCGGAAACGACCATGTCGGCTTTGGGACACACTTCTTCGAGCCCCAGAACAACGCTGTCGGAAGGCGTTCCGTCACATGCGTAAACGGGGAAGCCTCCGGCGTAGGCGCCGCCTTCTATGTCCCAGAGCCTCAGGGGACGCGTCAGAGTAATGGCGTGCCCCACGCTGCTCCTCTCGCGGTCAGGCGCAACGACCACAGGGCTGTGCCCCTTTTCCGAGAGAGCTTCGGCCAGGATACGGATTCCCGGAGCGAACACGCCGTCGTCGTTGGTTACAAGAATCTTCATCTCATGTCCCCTGAGCCTAGAGCACCAGGTAGACCAGCGTTGTGACTATTGGCGACATTATAGCCTGCACCACGCCGAGAAACAGCAGGGCCATGAGCACAAAAAATCCGTAACGCTCCAGCCAGAAAAAACCCTTCATCCATCTGGGAGGAAGCATGACGTACAACAGTTTGGAGCCGTCCAGCGGAGGTATGGGAATAAGGTTGAAAACGCCCAGACCAATGTTGATAACCACCATAAGCACCACGAAACGCCCCAGTGCCGGGATGGTC
>CAZBLL010000169.1:0-4162 GCA_964492625.1 uncultured Synergistaceae bacterium | reverse complement strand
CGGTACACCCGTTGGCGGTCAGGGTAATGGAGGGGGCCGGAGTCGACATATCCGGCCAGAGCAGCAAGCACGTTTCGGAGGTAATGTCCGTTCCCTTCGACCTGGTAATAACACTTTGCGGCGATGCACGGGACACCTGCCCGATATTCCCCGGAGAAGCGTGTGTTATCCATCAGGGCTTCGAGGACCCGGCGCGCATGGAGGGGAGCAGTGAGCAGGTGCTTGATGGTTTTCGCAGGGTGCGTGACGAAATACGGGAATTTGTAACAGGCATAACCGGTTGATCCGCGATTTCTTTTGTGTACACAATCCGTTTGCTTCGTGGTATGCTTCCCGTTGAAGTGCCGGGAGGATGATACGCATGCTTCAGCGCAACAGCCGAAAGGCGGTTCTTGTAGCCGACGGCGCAATGTTCATTATAGCCATGTTCTGGGGTTCGGGGTTCGGCGTCACCGGGTGGCTTCTGGGACGCGTCTCGCCCCTGTGGTTGCTTGCGATGCGCTTCGTGCTGAGCACCGCCATCCTTGCTCCGGTCCTCTGGCGGCGCCTGCACCTGTTGAGCAGAAAAGATATTATGCTTGGCTGCGGCCTGGGCGCGCTCTGCGCGGTAACGTTTATTGCACACGTAATGGGCCTCATGTTCACGTCGGCGGGCAAGCAGTCTTTTATCGCCGGCTCAAACGTTGTGATGGTGCCGCTGCTGTTCGCTCTCTTTTACAGAAAAACGCCGTCCGTGGTGGCCACCCTGGGCGCCGTGTTGACCACTGCCGGGCTTCTGGTAATGGCCTTTACGCCGGGCATGACATTCAATATCGGTGATTTCATTTCACTGTTTCTTGCTCTGGGAATAGCGTTCCACGTTCTGCTGACGGGCAACCTGAGCCGCAGGATGGACCCTTCGGCGCTGGCGCTGGTTATGATAGCGTCGTCCGCGCTGCTCCTGTTGGCGTTTGCCGTTATTTTCGAGCCCCTCCCCGATTTGGCTACATTTTCTCCAAAGGTGTGGGGGGGAATAGCCTACGTGGCCGTATTCGTTACGGTGATCCCGTTCCTGGTCCAGATCATCGCCCAGCGTTACAGCCCCGAGGTTCACGCGGCCATAATCCTTTCTCTGGAAAGCCCGTCCGGTTACTTTATAGCTGTCTTCATGGGGCAGGAAATGCTTAACGCCCAGGTTGTCATGGGAGGTTTCATCATCCTTGCCGGGGTCATACTGGCCGAACTCGACACCTTTCTGCGCAACCGTTTCCCCGCCCTGTCGACCGAGTCCAGAAACGCCGCCAGGGAAAACGCCTGACGATGAAAAGGGTACGCTCCCTTCTTCCACAACTGATATCCGCCAACTTCGGAATAATGTGCTTCAGCTACATATATTTTCTGCTGCCGCTGTACCTGGAGCACGTGGGTATTTCGGCTCCCCAGACGGTTGGCTGGATCCTGGGGGCCTACTACGCGGCCTCCACGCTCCCCAGACCCTTCATGGCTTTCATAGTGGAAAAACTGCCCTTCCGGAGCACGCTGTCCGCCGCCGCGATGCTGTGTCTTGCCGGGAGCGCAGCGCTCGGCCTTTCGGCTAGTTCGGTGATCTTCATGTGGCTCTGCCGTCTTGTAATGGGGTTTTCGTTCGGGCTGTTTCTGGTGGCTGTGACCACCTACCAGACGATGGTGGTACCCGACGAAGTTCGCGGGGGAACGTTCGCGCTGGTGACGGTGGGCGCGATGGCGCCCTTCCTGGTTGTCGTACCCGCGGCGGACTGGTTCCTGCAGAAAGGTCATTTTGAGGCATATATATGGATGGGTCCCGTAGTGGCGCTGGGCTGCCTTGCGCTGGCGCTGACATTTCGCCCCGTGGGCGACTCCCGGCCTTCGGGCGGCGAAACATGGGGTACATGGAGAGAGCTGTTCGCTCTGGGCCCCGTACGGACGCTTTTTATTTCGGCCGTCCTCTATGGACTCACCGACGCCGCCGTCATATCCATCTCGACGCTGGCCATGGACAGAGGGCTGATCTCGTCGTTTTTCATGTCGGCCTTTGCTGCGGGAGCTGTGCTTGTGCGTGTAACGGGGTTTCGGCTGATGGACAGCCTGCCCAGGTTCGTGATGGCGGCGTGGATTTTCGCCTTCACCTCGGTGGCGTTGATGCTTACGGCCTGGGCGACTACAAACGCAATGTTCGCTGTGTGTGGTTTTCTGTACGGTCTGGGGATAGGGGTGGGGTTCCCGCTCTATCTTTCGCTGATAGGCGACGTGGCCCCGCCGAGGCTTCGGCCCAAGGCTACGGCAATGCTCTGGTTTATTCTCGACGGCTGCTTCTTTGTTACGCCGGTGATAATGGGTTACGCCTCAACGGCCTTTGGCGTTGCAGGGGCGTTTCGTATAGTTCCCGGGGTGATCTTTTTTACCGCGCTTCCAGCCTGGCTTTTTTTATGGAAGCCCCTTGTTCAGAGTTCGAAAAAGAACCCTTCCTGACGACGGCGCCTTCCACACCGGACAGCCCCATGAGATTACGGGCCCTTACCAGTGCGGAGAAGCCCTTTCCGCTGGCTGTCAGCATTCTGCGTTCCAGCGGCGTGTATTCCATTGTTAGCCGTTCCAGAAGCAGCAGCCATCCGTATTCTGCGGCCACGGTGTACGACAGTGCTTCATGGGCCAGGTTCGCCGGGTCCCTCAGTTTTGCAAGCTGTTTTGCCGCGTTGTCCACGGCCCGTGACGCCTCTTCGGCGATGGCGTCATGAATGCCTTCATCCGTGTTTCCTGAATCCGCCTGGAAAAAGTGGCTCTCGATGAAAGACCGCACGCGCGTCAGGTCGTCCCAGTGGGTCTCTCCCATTATCCTTCCCTTTATCATCTGTTTTACCGCTACGTAGAGGTTTTCGGCAATGTCCGTTTGCAGGTCGGTTTCGGGCAGGGTTTTTCTGTCCAGCGACCGGGCCAGGTCTCTTGCGGCCATGTGTCGCAGAAGCAGTGCGGTTTCCAGATTGTTTTTGGCTTCAAAAAGCAGAGACTTCACTTCGGCGGGCAGCCCGCCTGGAATATCCAGATCGCACAGGCCCGACCTCGATCTGCCGAAAGCCTTCAGCGCCCTGCGGAAATTGTCGTCTCTTGTCCCGGAGTCAAGTTTTCCCAAAAGAAACCTGTGTGTTGTCTGGGCCAGAACAAGCCAGTTCAGTTCGGCGTTTTCCCATATGGAGAGCAGTTCGTTTTGAAAATCCATAAAGGTTCGCTGCATACACGTAGGTTTTTCCGCCGTCAGAAATATGGTCCTGGTCTCGCCTTTGCGTTCCAGTGTCACTATCAGTGAGCGTTCGCCGTTTTCGGCTGCGTCGAGCAGCGCCTCGGTTTCCTGTCTTTCCAGAGAAGCCACCGGTGTAAAGTCAATAGCAACTATGCGGTCATCGGGCAGTATCTCCCCGGCCGAGGCGGAGGAAACAATAAAAAGCGCTATTGCGACAATAAAAAACGCCGTAACGCGATTTCGTCTGTTCAATCCGGTTTTCCTCCCTTCAAAAGCGTGAGACGTAAGACGTAAGACGGGAGACGTAAGGCGTGAGGCGTGAGACGTGAGACGTGAGGCCTATCATCCCGTACGAACGGATCGTTTGTCATTCTGAGCGTAAGCGAAGAATCTCGGTTTTGGTTCAACCCCGAGATTCTTACCCTCAGCTTCGCTTGGGGCACGCCGTCGGCCCTTCGGACCTCAGAATGACAAGCCTCTTTCCGCCATCCGCAATCCGCCATCGGCAATCGTCTACTTGCCTCTGGTGTCATTCTGAGCGGAGCGTCAGCGTAGTGAAGAATCTCGGGTTTGAATTGAACCCAAAAACCAACGACAACTTCGAGACCTCCGCCGGTAGGCGGACTTACAGCCTCGTCGCTTCGCTCGCTCGGGGTGACAAAGGCTTTTTCGGCCATCCGGCGTCCGCCATCCGCCATCGGTTTCCTGGTTCAGCATTTTCTGATCGCTGCCATCTGTTTTTATAATTATACCCCCTCTGTTTCGCCGAACGTAACCCGGCCCTCCACCATGGTCAGCACCGGTTTTACGTGGAGCAGGTCTTCGGGGGCCGTTTCCCCCACGTTCCTGTCCAGCACGGTAAGGTCGGCCAGCATCCCGGGCGCCAGGCGGCCCAGGACGTCGTCCGTTCCCACCGCTTTGTGGGCG
>CAZBLL010000168.1:0-4168 GCA_964492625.1 uncultured Synergistaceae bacterium | reverse complement strand
GATAGCCGTAATCCTTTTCGGGATGGCGGTTCTTTTCTTTTACAACGATTACATGCAGGAAGACGCCTCCTACAGGGAAGACCAGGCGAGAAGAATCCAGACCAGCCTGGAAACCCTGCTGGAAACCTACGCCCGGGTTACGGACCTGATATTTGAAACGCTCGTCAACCAGCCGGAAATTCTGGAAACGGTTTCCCGCGCCTGGTTTGCGGGCGATTCCCCCGAACGCGACGCCTCCCGCAAAAATCTGCTGCACCTTATGAGCCCCGTCTATTCGGAAATGAAAAAGAGCTATTTCCGGCAGTTGCATTTTCATTTTCCCGACGACGTCAGTTTTCTGCGCTTTCACAGACCCGAAAAATTCGGCGACGATCTTACGGGCGTGCGCACCACAGTTACAAGGGCGAACGAAACCGGCGAAAAAGTTTCGGGTTTCGAGGAAGGACGTATTTTAAACGGCTACAGGTTCGTGTTTCCGCTGAACTGGAAAGGCAGGCATATCGGTACGGTGGAAACCAGCATTTCCATGGTGTCAGTGGCCGGTATGCTGGCTCGTATAACCGGCGGCGCTACCCGTTTTGTCTTACGGTCCAATGTTGTTGGCGGCAAGGTGTTCGCAAGCGAGCTGTCGAACTACGCCGACTCCACTCTTTCTCCTGACTACATGCTGGACAGAGCGTTACTTGAGGAACAGGGAAATCCAGACAATAAAACCATAGAGGCGATAGACAGACGATGCGCCCCCGATGCTGCAAAAAGCATGAAAAAAGGCGAAAGCTTTACGCTGGAGACCCGAAACGGCCGCGAAGATTACCTGCTGGTTTTCGAACCCATATTCAATATCAACGGCGAACATGTGGCCTATATCGTACATTACCAGAGGGACGCGGTTTACTCCGGATTCTTTCGTCAGTTTGCAGGCCGATGCATCCTGATGGTGCTGACGCTGGCGCTTGCAATCTACCTGATATTTTTGCGGCAGAGGTTTGTGGAGCATCTGCGCAGGGAAGCCGAAACCGACGAACTGACCGGGGCGCTGAACCGCCGCAAGATGCTTGCCATAACGGAAAACGCCCTTTACCGCACATCCCGTTACGGCGGGCCGCTGGGGCTTATTCTTTTCGACATGGACAAGTTCAAGACAGTCAACGACGCCATGGGGCATGAAGCAGGCGACCATGCCCTTAAAGTAACCACTGAGACGTGTGTCAAAAACCTGAGGATGACCGACAGGATGGCGCGCTGAGGCGGTGAGGAATTCGTTATTCTGCTTCCCGACACTGATATGGGAGGCGTTGTACAGTTCGCCGAGCGAATACGCAAAGACGTGAAAGATGCCATGCAACAGGAGGGATACCCCATAACGCTGAGCCTTGGCGTGGCCGAAGCCGTTAAAAACGACACGCCCGACACACTGGCGGCCCGTGCCGACGAAGCAATGTACCGGGCCAAGCAAAACGGAGGCGACAGTGTGGATCAACAGGAACCGGTCTAGCCGGAACCGGGTTCTCCCAGATCTTTGATGGCCTGACTGAGGTGCTTTCTCATTGCCTCGGCGGCTTCTTCGGACCGGTGCTGTTTTATGTGCTCCGCTATCTCCACGTGTTCTTCCACCATCCGGTTCCAGTTTCGGGGAGGTAGTTCGACATAGGCGTGCCGCTGGGCGTCGAGTTCGCTTCGTATGGACCGCAGCAACTGGATGGCCAACCTGTTGCCCGCTATGTCGGCGATCATTTCGTGAAAATCGGCGTTCTCCTTGAAAAAAAGCGCGTTCCGCGGGTAAACCCCTTCTTCCGCTTTTTCCCTGTAAGAACCGACGAAATCCATAAGACCTCGAATGTCGTCCTCCGTAGCGCGTTCCGCCGCCCACGACGCTATCTGTACCTCCAGCAGCAGGCGCACCTGCATCAGCTCGAGCCAGGAAGATTTGTCTCGCAGGTAGCTCAAAAGTTCCGTTGTATGGATCTTGGACAGGGCGTCCTCGCAGACAAGCGTTCCGTAACCGGGTCTTGCCTCTATCACTCCCAGAATGGCCAGGGCTTTGGTGGCCTCGCGTATGCTGTTGCGGCCCACCTGGAACAGTTCCGCCAGTTCGGCTTCGGGGGGTACGCGCATTCCGGGTTTCCACTTGCCCGATTTTATCGCTTCTACGATTTGTCGTATGACTTCCTGATACAGGCTTGTCTTGTTGGCCGGTTTAAAGATCACCACGCACACCTTCCGTTCTTCTTGAGTACAAATCCGATAGGATAATACCATGTTTCGGCCTTTTGCTGATATACATTATACAATTTGCAAAAATTTGACAGCCTCATCCCCTGTCTGTATGTTCATACCAATATCCAAATATCCCATATTAGGATTGGATCGATACGGGAAGGGGGATTCGCGTGATTCAGACTGACGCCCGGCAGGGTTTTCTGGCCGGCATGGAGCGCTTTCAGCATTTTCTGTTGTTCGGGTTGATGATCAGCGTCACGGTACTCGTTTTTATCCAGGTTCTACTTCGATATGTTTTCCGCGCACCGCTCATGGGAATAGAGGAAATACTGCTTTTCCCTACGGTGTGGCTCTATTTTGTAGGAGGCATCAACGCATCTTGCGAGGAAAGCCAGATAGTGGCCCGCGTTCTTGAAATAGTTCTAAAGAAAAAACGAAGCGTCTATTTTCTGCGGACTCTGGCCGCGGTGGTTTCTCTCGTAGTTCTGGTCTGGCTCTGCTACTGGTCGTACGACTTCCTGAGATATTCCCTTCGCATGAGCAAGGAAAGCGCAACGCTTTATATTCCCCTGATCTACGCGGAAGCTTCTGTTTTCGCCGGGTTCACGCTCATGGGCGCCTACACAGTGGTTGAGGCCTTCAGAAATTTCCATATCTTCAAAACTGCCCCGGCGGACGAACTGGTGAATGGAGGCGAGCTGCCATGATCACGATCGTAATTATCGCCCTTCTGCTTCTTGTTGCGCTACTTACAATAGGCGTTCCGCTTCCGTTCTGCTTCGGCGGCAGCCTGATGTTCATGTCGATAGTAGGCGGAGTCAACATGAAGGGCATGATGCTCTGGGGCCTGGGTCAGATAACGAACCCCGTGCTCCTTTGCGTGCCGCTTTTCATTTTTGCGGGAACACTGATGAGCGAAAGCGGCATAGCCAGATACCTGCTCGACTTCGTTAATACGTTTGTGGGCCGGATACGAGGCGGCATAGGCGTGGTAGCGGCAGTAGCCTGCGCCATCATAGGAGCCATTTCGGGCAGCGCCTTCACGGGCGTAGCCGCCACCGGACCTATCCTTATTCCCCGGATGGAAGAAGAGGGTTACCCCCGGGGATTCGCAACGGCGCTGGTGACATGCTCCTCCATTCTGGGTCTTTTGATACCGCCCAGCGTAACGATGATCGTATACGGATGGGTGACTGAAACATCGATACTGGCCTGCTTTCTGGCCACGGTCGGCCCCGGAATTCTCATCACCTTCCTGTTTTCCGTTGTAAACCTGGTGATGGCGCGCAAGTTCGACCTGAAGCTGGAACCGAAACTTCCGATCAAGGAAAAAATGCAACTGGTCCGCAAGCGTACATGGAAAGCTCTTCCCGCCCTGATGATGCCTGTCATAATCCTTGGAGGCATCTACGGCGGGATCATGACCCCCACCGAAGCGGCCGGCGTTGCCGTTGTGTACTCGATACCGGTAGGTTTCTTTGTATACCGCGGGTTAACGGGCCGTAACTTCTTCAACATAGCATGGAACGCGGCAACGGCCGTCGGGGCCATCATGGTCATGATCATTGTCTGCCTCATGCTGAGCCAGACCTTCGTGATGCTGCGTGTTCCCCAGGCCATCGTCGCAGGGCTGTTCAGCATTACGCAGAACAAGGTCATACTGCTGATACTGGTCAACCTGCTGCTGTTTTTCATCGGCATGATCGTCAACGACATCACTGGAATCATCCTCACCGCCCCCCTCCTGCTCCCGCTGATGCAGGCCATGGGCATAGATCCGATCCAGTTCGCAGCCATCATTGGAGTAAATCTGGCCATGGGCGGGCTGACTCCTCCCTACGCGAGCGTGCTATACCTGGGCATGCGCATAGGCAAGGTGGAATTCATGGACATACTGAAACCAACGCTTCTGTTTCTGGCGGTAGGCGTGGTGCCCGTAGTGCTGCTT
>CAZBLL010000167.1:0-4172 GCA_964492625.1 uncultured Synergistaceae bacterium | reverse complement strand
AGACAAGATGCACGACTCCAAAGGCGTCAATGTTGTGGGCGAGCTGCAGGGCGACCGGGAAGGTCCTTCCATAGTTCTGAACGGTCATCTCGACACGGTCAAACTGTGCGAGGGTTGGACCAGAGACCCCTTTGGAGCGGTGATCGAGGGCGGGCGAATGTACGGCCTCGGTTCCTGCGACATGAAAAGCGGCGTGGCGGCCATAATGCTGGCGCTGGAGGCCTTTGTCGAGAGCGGCCGGAGCTTCGGGGGCAGGATAGCCTACAGCCTTGTCTGCGATGAAGAAGGGCCTTTCGGTCTGGGTACGGACGCTCTCATACTCGACGGCCTCATGACGGGCAAAGAAGACGTGGCGGTGATCACCGAACCCAGCAGCGCATTCGCGGATGTTCCCTACCCCAGCATATGCCTGGGAGCAAGGGGCGGATGGAACTACAAGGTGCACCTCGAAGGACTGTCGGCCCACGGCGCACAGCCCGAAAACGGCATTAACGCTGTATCCGAGGGCGCCAGGGTGCTTCTGGAGCTCGAAAAGACAAAACTGGAGCCTCACGAAAAACTGGGTTCCGGTTCAATATGCTGTGTCGACTTTCAGGGAGGCGGGGCCGCCCTGTCTGTTCCGGACAAGGCCTTTTTCTCCATTTTTCGTCACGTGGTGGTTGGTGAAACAAAAGAAACACTTGCGCGCGAGGTGGAGGAAGCGGTCGGCAGAGCGGGCATAAAAGGCAAGGCCAGAATCGCGTTCCGCGAAGCGCCCCACCCCGATTGCGACGGTTTCCCCGCCTACGTTGTACCAGAGGACAACAGGTACGCGGCGCTCATGCACAAAAGCATGCGGGACGTTCTCGGGGAGAATGCAACGTTCAACTATTTCGACAGCGTGGGCGATTTCTGCTACACGGGCGGTCGTCTGGGTCTTCCCACTCTGGTGGTGGGCGCAAAGGGCGCCAATTACCACGGGGCCGACGAGTACGTTGAGATCGACACTGTGGTTGGAACGGCCAATGTTCTGCTGAATTTTCTCGACAGCGCATGCGGCCGTTGATCCGGAAAGACGGGAGGAGATAGGCGAAAGAAGCGCAGGAAGCAAAGGAGAGGGATGGGTAGACAGAAGGGGAAACAATCCCCGGATGCAAACAGGCGGCAAACGAAAAAGGAGGCGAGAGTAGTATGAAGCTTCAAACGCTTGATATGGTAGTTGTTATAGCATATTTTATTTCGCTGGTATGTATAGGTTACTGGATCATGACCCAGGCGAAGAAAGGCAGCAAGAACGAGTCTTTCCTGGCCGCGGACAGGAACATGGGTCTTATACGGACCACGGGTTCCTCGGCGGCCACGGACCTTGGCGGCGGCTTCAGTATCGCCATGGGCGGCCTGGGTTTTAGCCTTGGTATCTCGGGTTCCTGGCTTATCGGAGTTTCGGGCCTCAGCGCCATGCTGGCGGGGCTTTTCCTTGCGCCGAAGATCAAACGCTGGTCCAACAAGGTCAACGGCCTTACCACGGGCGACCTCTTCGAGTCCCGCTTCGACAAGAAGACTGGCACGATGGCCGCCGTCCTCATCGGCCTGGCCTGGTGGACCTTTGTCGGCGGTCAGGTGATAGCCGGAGCCAAGCTCGTCGCCGGAACCATCGGCCTCAGCGTCACCGTCACCATTCTTATCGCGGGCGTCATTATACTTGCGTACACCGCCATGGGAGGCCTGAAGGCAGTCATAACGCTCGACGTCTACCAGTTGGTCATTCTCTTCATCGGCGTTATCTTCATCCTTGTTCCGCTGGGTCTCAAGGAAGTAGGCGGATACTCTGCGCTTATGGAAAAACTGGCCGCCGACCCGGAAACGGCCAAGCTCACACAGTGGGGAGCCGTGGGGTGGAAAACGGCTATAGGCTGGTTCCTTTCCATATTCCCCGTATGGTTTATCTCCATAGCCACGTTCCAGCGTGTCATCGCCGCCAAGGACGAAAACACTGCCAAGTGGGGTATTTTCCTTACAGGTATGCCCATTGAGTGGCCTCTGTTCGCCATTGGCATGACCCTGGTCGGAATGCTGGCGCACGTCCTCGTTCCGGGTCTTGCCGACGCCGAGCTGGCTACCCCCACGATGATAGTCACCATCCTTCCCGTGGGAGTCGCCGGTCTGGTGGTTGCCGCCTACATGGCGGCGGTCCTTTCAACGGCCGACTCCTGCCTCATGGGTTCGGTCGCCATCTTCACCAACGACATCTATCGCAAGATGATCAACCCCGGCGCCACGGACGACCAGTTGATGAAGGTCAACAGGCTGGCCGTTCTGATCATGGGCGCCTTCGCCATAGGCCTTGCTTACAAGATCCCCAGGGTCATAGACCTTGTAATGTATGCCTACACGTTTGGCGCGGGCGGGCTGTTCTTCCCGATGCTGGCGCTGCTTTTCTGGCCGCGCGCAACTGCGACGGGAGCTTTCTGGAGCATCCTTCTGGGCGGCGGTTCGGCTCTCGGCTGGTCGCTGGCCGGAAGCCCCTACGGTTATTCCGGTTCCTACATAGGCTGGGCGGTTTCCTTCGCGGCTATCGTTATCATTTCGCTGGCTACCAAGCACAGCCCGGAGGAACAGGCGGATCTGTTCTACGAAGAGGCATAAAATATCTATTGATTCACCGTGTTCTTTCGTTTCTCCTTCCGAAGAACGGGCGGGCCTCACGGTCCGCCCGTTCTTTTCACATGTCGCTCGCAAGCCGTTTCTGCAAACTGATCGCTGTACGCTGACTGCTGTGTTTTGTGCCTGCTCTTTTGTGCTATTGTCTCAGAGAGGGCAAGGAGACAGGAGTGGAGGTGCATTGATGCGCAGGAAAACAGCAATATTCAGTTACCTTATGGTTTTCGCGATCGCGGCTTTTTTCCTGAATGTTTCTTCCTGTGTAGCCTCCAGCCTTGTGTTTCAGGGAGACCACGCCTTTCCCCCCTACGAGTTTCTGGACGGCGGCCGCCCGTCCGGTTTCAACGTCGATATAGTAAGGGCCCTCGCCGAAAAAACAGGGATGGATATAACCATAAGCCTTGATTCATGGGAAACGGTAAGAGAAAGGCTGGAACGGGGCGATATCGACGGACTTATAGGAATGATACATTCCAGTGAACGGTCTGACCTGGTCTCCTTTACCATGCCGACAATCACGATTACCTACGGCATCGTCGTTCGTTCGGATTCCGATATCCGTACGCTTGATGATCTCACCGGCGAAGTCACCATCATTCTACAGACCGAAGATTTCATGGACGACTTCATTAAGCGCGAGGGTTTACCCAACACCATATTACGGGTGGATAACCCCCGGGAAGCTCTCCAAATGCTGAATGAGGGAAAAGGAGATTGCGCGCTGCTTCCAAGATTGACCGGCCGCTGGCTTCTGAAGGAAGATGAATGGCCCGATATAAAAATTCGCGGGTCCGTGGGTTTTCCGCGCGAGTACGGGCTCGCCGTACAACAGGGCGATTCGGGGCTTGCAACCCGAATCAACGAAGGTATTGCCATGCTCCATGCGTCGGGTGAGTACGACAGGGTCTTTAAAAAATGGTTCGGGCCGCCCCGGACCTTTTCAAGCAAAGCCGTCTACGGGGTTCTGGCTGCGATTCTTGTGGTGTTGACGGCCGCCGGGCTGTGGATAATATTCCTGGAGCGTGCGGTGATCCGCAAGACGTCGGAACTGAGATTCGAACTGGAGGCCCGCAAAAAAACCGAAGCCGCACTGCTGGAGAGCGCCGAAAAACGGAGACAGGCCCTGGTGGACATAATAAGCGCCATGGCGCGTGTAGTGGAAGTGCGCGATCCCTACACGTCTGGTCACCAGGAACGGGTCAGTCTGCTGGCTACGGCGATAGCCGAACGCATGGGATGGTCCGGAGACGGGCTCGAAGGGATAAGGGTGGCTGCTATGCTGCACGACATAGGCAAGATCACCATTCCCTCGGAGATACTCAGCAAACCAGGCAGGCTCGGTGACAGCGAAATCAACGTGGTCAGGCAGCATCCCGAGGCCGGGGCCGATATCCTCGAAAAAATTCATTTCCCATGGCCCGTCGGCGACATTGTTTTGCAGCATCATGAAAAGCTGGATGGTTCGGGTTACCCCGGGGGCCTTGAAGGCGACGATATCATGATGGAAGCCCGTATCCTTTCCGTAGCCGACG
>CAZBLL010000166.1:0-4231 GCA_964492625.1 uncultured Synergistaceae bacterium | reverse complement strand
GTAGTGCTGCTTACATCGTTCTGGCCCGACCTTTCGCTGTTTTTGCCGCGGGTCATGGGATTCCTTCACTAAAGGACCGGGGAGGAAAGAACAGTGGCGGTACAGAAAAAAACAATCGCCGTACTTGGAGCGGGCAACGGAGGGCAGGCCCTCGCAGGGCATCTGTCGATACTGGGCCACAGGGTCAGGCTTTTCGAGCACCCAGATTTCAGGTCCAATCTCAACGCCATAGCCGCGAGGGGGTACATAGAACTTCACGGCGCGGTTAACGGAAAAGGCAAGATAGAAACGGCTTCTTCCGATCCCACAGAGGTTATGGGCGGTGTCGACGCGGCCTGTATGGTGGCTCCGTCGTTTGCGCAGGAGCCGCTGCTTGAAACAACTCTTCCCCATTGGGAAAAAGGCGCGCCGCTGCTTATGATACCCGGCAACTTCGGCAGTTTTATCGCAGCGAAGAAAGCTGAATCACTGGGGATGGACGACACCGCGTTCCCGCTTGCGGAAACCGACACTCTCCCCTACGCCTGCAGGCTGGACGAACCCGGCAAGGTTCATGTCTGGGGCATAAAGAACGGTATTTCCTTTTCGGCGCTGCCTTCATCGCGCAACGGGGAAATGGCCGGGCGCCTGGGAGAGTTCTTCCCCGTTCCTCTGGAGCCGCTGGATAATGTTCTGGCTATAGGCATGTCGAACCTTAACATGGTGGTGCACTGCGCCGCCATGCTGTTGAACACGGGCAGGATCGAATCCACAGGCGGCGATTTCCGTTTCTACACGGACGGCATCACCCCTACGGTGGGAAAACTGCAGGAACTGATGGACGCGGAACGGCGCTATATCGCCGAGGGCTACGAGCTGGACCTGGTTTCGGCAATCGACTGGATCAATCACGTCTACGGCATAGAGGGCGACACGCTTTACGATCTTTTGACAGGCAATCCGGCGTACAGCGGCCACGGATCCGACGCACCTAAAACCGTGCGCCATCGTTACATAACCGAAGATGTCCCCAACCTGCTGGTGCCGCTGCTGGATCTGGGCAGGGCCGCAGACAGAAAGGCGCCTGTGACCGAAAGCGTGGTATGCCTGCTTTCCAACCTTCTGGACGAGGATTTCCGCCTTAGCGGCAGAACCATGGAGCGGCTTGGAATAGGCGGAATGGACGTTGAATCGATCCTTAAGCACGTCAACGGGTAACACAGGAGTTACGGCGCAGAAATGCGCCGAAACCATATACAAAGGCACCAACATCATGGAAGGAGGCAACAAAATGAAGCGTCTGATTTTGATCGCACTGGTAGTAATGGTAGCCGTCAGCCTGGCCGTACCCGCAATGGCCAAGCCCGAGCAGGTATGGAAGCTGTCCCACGTACGTCCGCAGGACACGGCTATCGACAACGACCTCCACTGGTTCGCCGACAAGGTTTTCGAGGCTACCGATGGAAGGATCAAGGTGGAGATCTACGGCTCGAACCAGCTGGGCGACTATACCGTAGTTCATGAGCGCATCAGCGTTGGCGCCGTGGAAATGGCCTGTCAGCCTCCGGGAGTGGCCGCCGACAAGAGGATACAGCTTCTCAATCTGCCCTACCTCGTAAAGGACTGGGCCGAGGCCAGAAAGGTCTACAAGACAGGCAGCCCCCTGATGAATGTAGCTTCTGATCTGTTCGCTGAGCAGGATATCAAGTACCTGGCCGCCTATCCCGTTTACTTCGGCGGTATAGCACTGGCCAAGGAACCCACCGACGCCGGTGACCCCAACGTCAGCCAGGGTCTGAAAGTCCGCGTTCCGCCGATGAAATCGTTCCAGCTCCTTGGCGACGCACTGGGCTACCAGGCTACGCCTATTCCCTTCTCCGAAGCATTCACCGCGATCCAGACCGGGATAGTCAACGGCGTCATCGGTTCGGGCGCCGAGGGTTACTACGCCAACTTCAGGGATGTTATCTCCTACTACGTTCCCGCCAACACGCACTTTGAACTCTGGTACCTCTACATGAACAAACCCCTCTGGGACGGCCTTTCCGACGCCGACAAGGAAGCCGTAGCCTCCGTAGCCGCGGAGTTTGAGACTCGCCGCATGGAAGCCGCCGAAAAAGACCAGGCAGCCAACGAGCAGCGCCTCGCCGACTACGGCGTCACCATCATCCCCGTTTCCGAGGACTCTCTTGCACTCTTCGCCGAGAAGGCCAAGACTGACGTGTGGCCCGAAGTTATGGACGATATCGGCCGCGAATGGGCCGAAGGCGTCATCAACTCGCTCCAGCAGTAACCGCTAACCGAAATCTGCGGGGAGGGGGACCCCCCTCCCCACTCTTCTTTCAGCCCGGCGTCAGCCGATTTTTGAAAATGCAGGCCATGTAACCGACCCTGGTGGGCCGGACTGACATACCTTTTTCAAAAAATCCTGAGGAAGAGCGATCAAAGGGAGGTCGAAAGCATTGCAGTATACCGTTTTGGGAAGCGGAAACGGTGCGCGGGCCTGGTGCGCGCAGATTGCGGGAGCCGGCCGTTCCGTCACAATGTGGGAACCTCTGGAGGCCACCGAAGATTACAGGAAACTGGAAAAGGACCCCCAGCTCTTCCTGGAAGGCGACATTGAGACCGGCGGCGGCCTTGCTTCCGTAACGATGGATATCGGCGAAGCAATGAAGGGGTCGGAAATGATTCTGGTAGTCGTACCCTCGTTCGCTCACGAGCCAATATTCCGCAAAATGATACCTCACCTGGTCGACGGCCAGACGGTGGTTATAGTACCGGGCAATTTCGGCGGGTTCAGGTTGATGAAGATGATGGAAGAAGCCGGATGCACGGCCGACATAGCCATAGCCGAAACCGACACCATGCCCTACGCCTGCCGCATCAGCGCCTGGAACAAGGTGCTTTGCTTCAAGAAAAAGTTCAAGGTCAACCTGGGTGTAATGCCAGTCGGCAAGACAGAACCCGTGGTTGCCTCGCTTAACGAACTGTTCTCGGGCTACATCGAGTTCGTGGCGGCCGAGAACGTCCTTCAGGTAGACATGGACAACCCTAACTACGTGCTGCACCCGTTCCCCGTTCTTTTGAACTACGGGGATATCGAAAAGAATCCCTCCACTTTCCGCCACTATATGGACGGCATTACACCGCTAATCTCGGAGCAGATGGAAGCAATGGACCAGGAGAGGATAGCCGTAGGCAAAGCGCTGGGCCTCGATCTGGACAGATGTCTGGATAAGCTCAAGGAATATTACGGCGACAACGATACAACCACACTGCACGAATACGTCAACAGTCCCGAATCGCCGTACGTGGACCTGGTGGGACAGAACGTCCGCAGCCGCTACATCTCCGAAGACGTCCCCGGCGTACTGACGCCCATTATCCAGCTTGCTGAAAAAGCGGGGAAAAAGGCGCCGATAGCCACACTGGTCGTAAATCTTGCGTCCCTGCTTCACGACACGGATTACTACGGTGAAGGCTCGACTCTTGAAACTCTGGGGATAGACCGTTTCTCGTTCGAGGAAATAATGTACATAGTGAAAAACGGCAAGTATCCTTCGTAAACCTCATCTCCATTGACTCACCCCTCTCAGAAGGGCCCGGGCAACATGTCCGGGGCCTTCCAATTTTCGGGGATATAATTATCCCACGTTCGTGTATACTATTTTGGTTGATATCCACTGCGAGGGGTAGGAATGAACGTATCCCCCAGGACAATGACCGCGGCCATAGTGCAGCACACCCCGGTTTTCCTCAACCTTGACGCCAGCGTGAACAAAGCGGTGAAACTGATTGGAGAAAGCGCGGGCGATGGAGCCGGGTTGATTGTTTTTCCCGAAACATGGCTCCCCGGATACCCCGTATGGATAGACACGGCGCCCGGGGCGGCTATATGGGGCAACCCGGTTTCCCACAGACTGTACAGAAGGCTTGTTGAAAACTCGATCACGATTCCGGGCGAGGCCTTTTCGCTGTTGCGCCAGGCGGCGTGCGACAACGGGGTGCATGTAGTGATGGGCGCTCACGAAAGGGCAGGCAACACGCTATACAACACAATGCTTTTTCTGTCACCCGACGGCTCGCACACAATTCACCGCAAACTGACCCCGACATACACCGAAAAACTGCTATGGGGCGCAGGGGACGGCAGCACACTCGACGTGGTGGAAACACCCCGGGGGGTCCTGGGCGGGCTCATCTGCTGGGAACACTGGATGCCGCTGGCCCGGGCCGCGGTGCACGCGAAACA
>CAZBLL010000165.1:0-4235 GCA_964492625.1 uncultured Synergistaceae bacterium | reverse complement strand
GTATACCGGTGCGCCGAGTGGGTCCGCATCGGGGCATAACCGTAGGCGAAGACGGAGTTACCCACCAGATGACGGAAGATGTGGCTCTCATGAGATCGCTTCCGGGTATGTCGGTAATGGCCGCCGCCGACGCCGTTTCGGCCGGAAAGATACTGGAGTCGGCCGTGGCGTCCGAAAGGCCCGTTTACGTAAGACTTGGAAGGGAACCCGTGCCGGAAATTCCCGATACCGGAGAAGAGTCTTTTACCGTAGGCGGCGGGAGGCTGCTTGGTGAGGGAGACGGAATAACAATCTGCGCGACAGGAGTGATGGTCAGCGAGGCCCTGCTGGCGGCGGAAGTCCTGGCCCGACAGGGTGTGAGCGCAGAGGTTATAGATTGCTACAGCATAAAACCCCTGCCCGAGCAGGTGCTCCTTGCGTCTTTCAGGAGAACCGGATGCTGTGTCGTTGCCGAAGAGCACAACAGAATCGGAGGTTTGTGCGAAGCCGTAGCCGGGCTGGCTTCGGCCAGATTCCCAATACCCATGCGTTTCGTAGCCATAGACGACAGGTATGGGCAGAGCGGTTCTCCCAGGGAGCTGCAGGAATATTACGGCCTTACAAGCGGAGAGATAGTGGGAGCGGCCATCCAGGCCTGGGCCTTGCGAAGGAGATAGAGTATGGATATCAGGATTTCAGGCGTTACAAAAACGTTCAAGCCCGACATAACGGCCCTGCAGGACGTGTATCTTACCGTTCCCAGGGGCGATTTCTTATATCTGGTTGGCCCTACCGGCTCCGGCAAGACCACTCTCATGCGGCTGATCACCAGAGAGGTCATGCCCTCCAAAGGGCAGGTTGCGGTGGGTGAATCCAACCTGCGCACTCTGAGTAACCTGGACCTGGCTTTCTACCGCAGGGACGTGGGCGTGGTATTCCAGGATTTCAAACTGCTTTCGCATCTTACGGTTTTCGAGAACGTGGCTTTCGTGCAGGAGGTCATAGGCATACCTCCCGGAGAAGTAAAGAGGAGGACCGCGGAGGTGCTCGAAAAACTGGGCCTGTGGAGAAGGCGTTTTCTTTTCCCAGAACAGCTTTCGGGAGGCGAACAGCAGCGGGTCGCCATAGCAAGGGCCGTGGCCAACAGCCCTTCCGTACTGCTTGCCGACGAGCCAACCGGGAACCTGGACGTACACACAGCCGAGGATATCATCCGCCTGCTTCATTCTATAAACGCCTCGGGGACTACGTTGATCGTAGCCACACACAATCAGCATATAGTGGACGCCTTCAGGCAGCGGGTGGTGGAACTGCGCAGGGGCCGCATAGTCCGGGACGAAAAGAAGGGCAGGTACGAAGCTGATGTCGACCTTTAGATACATCATCAGGGATACTTTCAGATTGCTTTCGCGACACTGGGGGCTCAGCTTTCTCACGCTGGTGACCGCGGTCGCCGTATTCTATCTTGTGGGCGCCAGTGCTCTTTTCGTTCTGAACAGTAAATATCTCGTGGCCACGGTCGAGGGTAGCCTCACCATACAGGCCTACGTTGAAGACACACCCGAAGCCATGGAGGCCGTTACAAGGAGGGCCGTGGCTTTCGACTGCGTGTCCTCTGTGGAGCCCATTACGTCGGGGCAGGCTCTTGAGCGCCTGCGGGCCCGACTTGGCAACCAGGCCGACGCCGTGACCCTCCTTGGACAGAACCCACTGCCCCCCAGTGTGGAGATACAGGTTAGAAAGGCTGCTTTCGCTTCCGTGGTAGCCCGTGAAATGATAGCCATGCCCGAGGTGGAGGACGTGGTCTACGCTGGAGAACTGGCGGAAAGACTGGAGAGCATTTCGGCCTTCGTTTCCAGGCTTTCACTGGTGGTTCTGCTGATTTCCATAACCTCGGCCGCCCTGGTTCTGTTCAACACCATACGGATCAGCGTGTACGCACGAAAGGAAGAAATCGATACAATGCTGCTGGTGGGGACGACCCAGTTCTTTGTGTCGTTCCCGTTTGTGCTTCAGGGAGTTATTCTGGGAGCCGCCGGTGCGCTCCTGGCCAGCCTTTTACTGGGTTTTTCCTACGGTTTCGCAGTGGAAGCCCTTCACAGATCGCTTCCTTTCCTGCGCCTCATCAGCGATCCCAAACTGGTGATGAGGCTCTCGGGAGTTCTGGTCCTCGGGGGAGTTTCAGTAGGCTGGGTATGCAGCTGGCTGGCGGTTTCAAAATTCGTAAGATCGGCTTCGAGGCCGCATTAGGGTGGTGAACACAATGCCCGCCGGTGTCCGCAGAACGATTTTTGCGCTTGTTTTGCTCGCTGCGGCCGCAGTTGTGGGTGGGCCCGCCTTTTCGGCGACCGTAAGCGAACTGGACAGTGACATCAAGGCCGAAGAAAAACGACTGGATGCTATAGAACGTCAAATAGCCTATCACCGGAAACAGGTAGCTGAGGCCTCCAAAAAGGAAAAGGGCCTTCTCAACGACATTGAAAAGCTCAGTCAGGAGATAGTGGTGCTTAAACAGGAGATCAAACTTCTCGACATGAAAAGGGAGCGGGCCGAAACGCGGATAGGGGAACTTGAAAAGGAGATAGTTGAAACCACCGCAAAACTCGAAGAGACCAAGTCGTATCTGGCGAAGCGATTCGTCGCCATCTACAAGTACGGAGGCGTGGCGGAATTCAACCTGCTGCTTTCGGCCTCTTCGGCCCACGACGCCCTTATAAATTCGTTTCTGTTGCAGCGGATAGCCCGGGAGGATGAACGCAGAGCGACGGAACTGGTGGAACAGCGCCGCAGGCTTGAAGCCGCGACGAATGAGATGCAACAACAGAAAAGCGTACTCGACGACCGGCTGCAGGAACTTTCCAGCAGGAAAAACGAACTTAGCAATGTCGAGGGTAAGCGCAGGGGAGCCCTGGGCACCCTGAAGCGAGAAAAAAAGCTGCACTCGCAAGCCGCCGCAGAACTGGAGCAGGCCCAGAAGGAGCTGCAGTCCACTATACGCAAACTGCTTGCAGAAAAGCGCAAGCTGCTTGAATCCAACCGAAAGACTCCGGTTACCATAATGCCGTCCGGGGGCAAATTGCAGTGGCCCGTACGGGGAAGGGTCACCAGCCCGTTTGGTATGAGAGTGCACCCCGTCTTCAAGACAAAGATGATGCACACGGGCATCGATATATCCGCATCGAAGGGTATGCCCATCAAGGCTGCGGCCCCCGGGGAAGTTCTTTTCGCCGGCTGGCTCCGTGGTTACGGACAGATTGTTATAATCGACCACGGCCGGAACCTGACCACCGTTTATGCTCACCTCTCGGTGATCCTGGTGGAAGAGGGACAGGCCGTCAAATATGGTAGTGTCATCGGAAAGGTCGGAAACACCGGTGTGTCGACCGGCCCGCATCTGCATTTCGAAGTACGTGTGAACGGGGACGCCAAAAATCCCCGGAACTATCTCGGGAGCTGAAGAAGCCTCAGGAAACGAGGGAGAAAAAATGTGGAGACGTGTACGCGACTGGATTGCCGGATTGACTGTTGGAATAGTGCTAGCCGGGTTGCTCGTATCTGCGGGAGCCGGCGACGAACTTGAACTGTTCAGGGTTTCTCCCTTCAGTACCCAGAACCTGTGGCTTATCAAGCAGGCCCGCGCCATTGTGGAGACCTATTTCGTTAACGGCTCGGAAGATGTAACGGAAGATGACCTGCTGTATGGCGCCATAAGGGGTATGGTGGCGGCTTACGGGGATCCCTATACACGGTTCGTGGACCCTGACGAAATGACGGAAGAGGAAATAGAAATGCAGGGTGAATACGGGGGACTGGGAATATACATAAGCCAGAGGGACGGCCAGACTGTGATCGTCAGCCCCATAGAGGATACGCCCGCCGATAAAGTGGGGCTAAAGCCAAAGGACTCCATAGTCAAGATAGGCGATGAAGTAATAATAGGATGGGATCAGAACGACGTTGTCAGCAATCTTCGCGGAAAGCCGGGAACCAGTGTAACAATATGGGTTCGCCGTGAGGGAGAGGAAAACCTGCTGCGCTTCGACATAGTCCGTGAAAAGATCAAGATAAAGAGCGTGCGTTTCGAAATGCTGCCCGACAAGGTTGGTTACCTGCGTATCATACAGTTCAATCAGCGGACGGTCAGTGAGTTCAGAAACGCACTCGACAGTCTTATCGAACAGGGCGCCTCCATGCTGGTTCTCGATCTGCGAAACAACCCCGGCGGTCTTCTTGACGTCTGCGTAGACGTGGCCGAC
>CAZBLL010000164.1:0-4236 GCA_964492625.1 uncultured Synergistaceae bacterium | reverse complement strand
GAAAGGCTCGGTGAAGTCGGTTGACACCAGGATAGCGAAATTGGTGTTTTCGGTCTTGCCGGCGCCGTCGCGGTTGCTGTGCCCGTTTACTGTCAGAATATCGTGCCGGGCCAGGTACTCGGTGGTCACCTCGCCACCGGGGCACATGCAGAAGGTGCGCACCTGGTCGTCGAAGGTGGGCGTATCGAGGATGGCCTTTACCTCGTAAAACTGGTCGGTGACGGCCTCGGCCCACCCGGCGGGGATTTCCACCCTCACGCCTATGTCGACGGGAAGCGACTGTATCTCCAGGCCCAGCTCATTGACGGCCTTTTCCATCCAGAAAGCGCCCTCCCTGCCGGGCGCGAGCAAAACAGCCTCACCCTCAAGGACAGACCCGTCGGCCAGTTTCACCCCGGCGGTGCGGCCGTTTTTTACGACAACCGAATCGACCGCCGTTTCCATAAGCACGTCGCACGAAGAAGCTATTTCATCGTACATGCTGGAGAGTATGTCTTTGGACCTGTCGGTCCCCATGTGTCTTATGGTCGCGGGGATAATGCGCATGCCAGCCCCACTGGCCCGAATGGCCACGTCGCGGGCGAAGTCGGGATCGGGAGCAAACACTTCTTTGCTGGCCCCATGGCGCACGTAGCACTGGTCCACTTCATCGATCAGTTCCATCAGGGCGCGGCGGCCCACGTACTGTTCCAGATTGCCTCCGAACTCCGGCGTAAGCGTAAGTTTGCCGTCGCTGTAGGAACCGGCGCCCCCCCATCCGCAAACAACGTTGCAGGGCTTGCAGTGGAGGCAAACCGGCGACGTTCCTTCTTTAAGAGGACAGCGCCGTTTGTCTATGCGTTTGCCCTTGTCGATGACGGCCACCTTTTTGCCCGCCTTTACCAGTTCTCTGGCCGCGAAAAGCCCGGAAGGCCCGGCGCCCACTATTATCACGTCGTATTGCATTCTTTCACCCCGATGCGCAAAATTCGCAGAATTGCCCCTGCGCAAGTGTATTATAGCGCTTTGCGCCAACGGATTTTCCGGCTGAGTAAAGCATTCACAAGGCTGCATCAGTTATACGCAGGGTTCGGGAGAAAAACCTTTCATAGAGACCATATATATACCAAGGCGCGCGAAAGGCCGCCCACCCGCCGCTCAGGCGGTTTGTCATTCCCCGGTCTGGAACTTAGGGTGACTCATGACCCTTAAACCAGTGGGTCCATTCTATGGAGGTGTTTTTCAGCTATGTGCGGCATATGTGGAACCTGGGAGGACAATGATGAGGTAACGCTCCTCTCGATGATGGAAAGTCTGTCCCACAGAGGACCGGACGCAACGGGAATGCTTCGAATGGAAAAAGGCGCCCTTGGACATCGAAGACTTTCCATTATGGATCCCGAAAAAGGGGACAACCCGCTCTACAACGAAAACGGCAAGCTTGTCCTTATAGCCAACGGAGAGATATACAATCACGAGTCCATTCGCAAAGAGTTGTCCGCAAGCCATGTTTTTGCCACGGATAGCGATACAGAGGCCGTATTGCACCTGTACGAGGAAAAAGGACCGGAAACGGTACGGGAACTGGACGGTATGTTCGCCCTCTGCATAACCGACGGCGAAACACTGTTCCTCGCCCGCGACCCGCTGGGAATAAAACCGCTCTACTACGGTTACAGCGACGAGGGAACGCTCTGTTTCGCCTCTGAAGTCAAAGCCTTTACTTCCGACGTTACCGGCATTACCGAGTTCCCTCCGGGAACCTGGTATCACTCCGACCACGGTTTCAACACCTTTTACGACGTTCCGGATATCAGCCCGCTCGATGACAGCGAAAAAGTATTTGAAAAGCGCATAAGAACAACGCTGGAAAACGCCGTGAGCAAACGCCTGATGAGCGATGTTCCCCTGGGTGTTTTTCTTTCGGGAGGTCTGGACAGCAGTATCATCGCGGCGCTTGCGGCCAGAGACATCAGCCCACTGCATTCTTTTTCGACCGGCACGCGGGAAAGCGGAGACCTTGAAGCGGCGGAAAGGGTAGCCGATTTTCTGGGAACGGTGCATCATGAATACATCCTCAACGAAGAGGACATAAGCGACGCCCTGCCCATGATCATCTATCACCTGGAATCTTTCGATCAGGATCTTGTGCGCACGGCGGTTCCATGCTACTTCACTTCCGGAATCGCCGCGCAGCACGTCAAGGTGGTGCTCACGGGCGAAGGGGCCGACGAGCTGTTCGCCGGGTACACGTATTACGCCGACATCGAATCACCGCACACCCTGCAGCGCGAACTGCGAAGATCGCTGGAATCGCTGCACAACATCAACCTGCAGCGGGTGGACAGAATGACCATGGCCCAATCGCTGGAAGGCAGAGTCCCGTTTCTTGACACCGCCCTCATTACTTTGGCGCAGGAGATACCCCCGGAGCTTAAACGGGCGGGCGATCCCCCGGTCGAGAAATGGATTCTCCGGAAATCCTTCGAGGGCATTCTGCCCGACGATATCATCTGGCGCAAGAAGGAACAGTTCGACGAGGGAAGCGGGGTAATAGATCTTTTGCGCAACCTAGCAGAGGCGGCCTTTGACGGCGACGGCTGGAAAAGATACCGCTCCATGCATCCCGACGTAATGTTGAGGTCCGCCGAGGAGTGCATGTATCACCGCATCTTCCACCGCGTGTTCCACGAGCCGTCCGCAGTGGAGGAAACCGTAGCCAGGTGGAGCGTCCGGCCGGTCCTGTCGTAACATAAATTGCTGGAGGGTTTCCCGGGAGACCCTCCAGCCGTGCTTTCAGTGGATTAACAAAGAGGCGGGTTTGTTTACCCAGTTTCGACTTTGTGCCATTTTATGCTACAATTCCCTTGCTGCACGGATAATTACGTAAATCCATGCACTACTCCATGAGCCAACCGGCCCCTTCGATAAAGCATTTTCGCCGGCAGTTTCCCCTGCGGTCAGCGCCGACCCAAAGTCCTTCGGCGCACTGTTTCTATCAATATGACACAGTTTTTTACCCGTGGGTCCTTTGCGCCGTGCAGTGAACCGAAAGCGATTCCCTCAAGGGAATGGCGCTTTCGGCTGTTGTGGTATTTGCTGCGGACCAACGCATGCGACGGACCCGCTCGAGGAGGCGAAAGAATCCTGGAAAATCTGTTTATCTTCTTTAAATACTACCACGGGAGAGTGCTGGCCGAATTGCTTCAGCATATAAAGATCATTGGCATCAGCATCCCCGTCTCCATTGCCTTAAGCGTGCCCATAGGCATTTTCATTTCGTCGCGGCCCAGACTGGCCAGGGTAGTGATCTACCTTGCAAGTGTAATGATGACGATACCAAGCCTGGCCCTGTTCGGGATAATGGTCGTGGCCCTTGCGCCTGTGAAACTGGGGCTGGGAATGGTTCCGGCCGTTCTGGCTATTTCACTCTATTCGCTTCTTCCAATAACCCGCAACACCTACACGGCGCTCAACAACGTACCCAAAGGCGTTATCGACGCGGCCAGAGGCATGGGCCTTTCGAGAGCACAGACGATGTGGAAGATACGCATACCGCTTTCGGCGCCGGTGATTATGGCCGGGGTTCGCACCTCCGTAGTGCTTGGCGTAAGCGTGGCCACCTTTGCAACGCTGGTTGGCGCGGGCGGTCTGGGCTTTTTTATTTTTTCAGGCATCAGCAGAACGAACTTCGTAATGGTCCTGGTAGGAGCGCTGCTCGTATCCGCATTGGGTATAGGCGTGAATTGGTTCTTTTTGCGTGTCGAGGACTGGCTTACCCCCGAAGGCCTGAAAGTAACAGGGAAGTGAGGAGAGACGATGATTGAATTCAACAACGTAACCAAGCGTTTCGGCCAGAAAACGGCCGTCGACGATCTGAGTTTAATTATGGAGCAGGGAAGCCTCACTATGCTGATAGGCCCGTCGGGCTGCGGCAAGACCACCAGCCTCAAGATGGTTAACCGGCTGGTCGACCCCGACGGGGGCGACATCCTGATAAACGGAACGTCCATAAACGACCTGGAGCCTGTTCAACTGCGGCGCAGCATAGGATACGTCATTCAGGAAATAGGGCTTTTCCCGCATTACTCGGTTTTCGACAACGTAGCCATGCTGCCCCGGCTGCACAACTGGAAACCTGAAAAGATCAGAGACAGGGTTCACGAGGTTCTCGACATGGTAACGCTCGACAGCAGCTACGCCGATAAATACCCGCGCCAGCTTTCGGGCGGGGAAAGGCAGCGCGTGGGGCTGGCC
>CAZBLL010000163.1:0-4315 GCA_964492625.1 uncultured Synergistaceae bacterium | reverse complement strand
CCTTCAGGAGACGATGGCCATGCTGTCGAGCATGCAGGACCGGGGCGACGTAGATGAGTTTTTTCTTATTCCCGGAATGAGTTTCTCCCTTGCCGTTTTTATCAAGAAACCCAGCGGCGACAAGGTGGTGTTCGTGGACCTGAAGATGTTCATGGGCGCCAGACCCAGGGTGGTGGAAGTGGGCGACAACCACGGAGGCGGCCCCGAAATGGACCTGCTCCAGCTTAACACTTCGCGCATGTCCATGGCCGAGGCTATTTTCCGCTGGGCCCTGGTGGACATCACCAAGTCGCGAGGCAACAAGCGCTACAGCATTTTTTCCACGTCGCAGGCCAAGGACGCGCTGGCCGGCGGCATAAACAAGAAGAAACAGAACAGCGTAAAACTGGGGCCGCTGATGACTTTCCCCATGACGTGGGATGAACTGTCCCGGAAACTGGAAGAGTTCCTCGCGGCGTAGGGCTGTTATGGACCCCCTTGCGATGCTTGGAAAACTGTTCCGCAAAAAGGAAGCGCCGCTTAGCCCCGGAGAAATGGCTGAACGGGCCTCGAACTACCGGTATTACCTCGACTGGAGCCGGGGTAAGAGGATACTTGTCTTCGACCCGCCGTTTTGGGGTTTTCACGATATGTTCGTGGACGAGGACCTGAACCACTCGGTGCTGTGTCTCAAGCACGACGGTTCGGCTTTTGCGTTCCACGGCGACGAGCGCGGCGCTTCCGTGATGGAAAAATTCGGACCCGGCCCCGAAAAGACCTCGGAAGAGACCCTGGAGCCGGGAATGATCGAATGGAGGGTCTACGACGACTACATCGTCTACAATGGGCCCTTTTTTCCCATAGCGCGGTCTCCCCTGTACTTCGGCAAAGTAGTCGCCTCGTTCCCCTTCGAAAAAACCATTTCGACGGAATGGACGTTGCCGGCCGTCAAGGAACTGTTCGGCTGGTACGAGCGTCAGGGCAAATCACACAAATAGAGCCGTTTTTTCAGCGGCCGCCGCCGCTGTTTTCGATGGCCCACAGAGCGAAAATACGCGCGGCCTGTCGCAGTTTTTCCACGTCCACCCATTCGTCGGGCTGGTGTGCCTGAGACGCCTCTCCGGGCCCGCAGATAACTATCGGGAACCCGCACTTCTCACCGAAAACAGATGCGTCTGTGTAGTAGGAGGCCCCGGTTCGAGCGGGTTCTCGCCCCGTTATCTCCCCGACCGCCGACGCCAGGCTTTCCACCAGCGGATGCAGCGGGTCTATCTCGCAGGACGCGCGGGCGGAAAGCGTTTCGACCCGCATTGAAAGTCCGTCGATCTTGTCGGCGTATTCTTTTGCGCAGCTTTCAACCCGGGCGACGGCGTCCATGTGATATCGCCCGGGCAACGTGCGTATGTCTATAAACGCCGACGCGGCGTCGGGTATTACGTTTACGGCCACCCCGCCTTTTATCATATTGACGCTGGCCGTGGCGCGGCCCAGCAGGGGATGTTGGGTATTTCCCTGTTGCCTTGCCCACTCGCGACTGAACAGCGGGATCCATTCGGCAAGATGCTCAACGGCGTTTACACCTTTTTCGGGCATGGAGCCGTGCGCGGTCTTTCCACCGGCGTCGACACGCAGCCAGATAGCACCCTTTTCGGCTACGTATATGTCCAGCCCCGACGGTTCGGCTATCAGCATGCCGCGGGCCGACCTGACCATGGGCAGTTTAGTGGTTTCAAGTGCGCCGAGGCTGTCTACCTCTTCACCCGCCGTGCAGACAAGCGTAATGTCGCACGAGGGAACATACCCGGCTCTGGCCATGGCGGCCATCGCGTAAAGCATTGCCGCTACGCCGCCTTTCATATCGGCCGAGCCCCGGCCGTATATTTTTCCGCCAACTGTTTCGGCGCTCAGCGGGTCCCGGGTCCACGGCTTTTCGCCAAACGGCACAGTATCGGTATGGCCGCTGAAAAGCAGCGGGGAGGAAGGGTCTGTTCCCTTCAACGTCGCCATAACGCTTGAGCGCCCCTCGCCGTGATCCAGCCTGGTGCACGTCAGGCCGAACAGGGAGGCCTCTTCCTCTATGAGCGCCGTCGGGCGGGCCTCGTTGCCGGGCGGGTTCACCGATTCGGTCCGCACAAGTTCAGCGGTAAAGCGCAACAGATCGCCGTCCAGCCGTTTCATCTCCGCAAGCGTTTTTTGGCGCACGTTGGTCTCCATGGGCGCATCCCCCCGCACAGGTCAAAGTCAGTTTTAGTCACCGGTTCTCATCGCTTTTACGGTTCTGCTATTATTGGTGTCTGCTCCTCAAATCCAGGCCCAGGGAGAGTGAATAGTGTTGAAGCAGATCAAGAACCTGCGCATAGCGACGGCGACGGAAAAGGATATTCCGCTGATCCTTGGTTTCATAAAGGAACTGGCCGACTACGAGGGTATCGGAGACCGCGTAACGGCAACTGAAGAAGGCCTCGGAAATTCGCTCTTCGGGCCCGGCTCTCCGGCTTGCGCCATACTGCCCATGGTAAAAGACACCCCGGTCGGTTTCGGAGTCTATTATTTCACCTTCTCCACCATACTGGGTAAAAAAGGCCTTCATCTGGACGATCTGTACGTGACGCCCGAATACCGCGGAAAGGGCATAGGCGGAGCCGTGCTCTCGCACCTGGCTTCCCTGGCCCTTGAGAAGGACTGCGGCCGTTTCGAGTGGTGGTGTATGCGCACCAACACGCCGGCCCTTGAGTTCTACGACAAAATACGCGCCGAGAGGCTGGAGGAAATAACCGTGCTGAGGCTGAGCGGGGAGACTCTTGTGGATATGGCCGAAGGCCGCTCCAAAGGCTAGCTTTTTGAACCAACCTCTCCGCGTGCACGCTCCAGAGCCTGGCCCAGGGCGTAGGCTTCGTCGGTCCCTATGACGTAGCGTCGCTGGTCGTCCATGGTTACCTCGAGCGCGTCGGAAACGGAAACGCTGTATATCCATCCGCGCCGTATGCGCTTGAGCCCCACCGAGTACCAGGGGATGGTTGTGCTTTCGGTCGACACTATCCGCGCCAGCGGCAACGTCTTGCCGATGAAGCCGCCACCCATTGAGACCCTGAGGTTCTCGCCGGTTATCTCAACGGTAAGGCTGGTGAAAAGCATCATCGCCAGAGCCAGTATGCAGGCCGCCGCAAACAGAGGCCACGCCGCGTCGCCGCCCATTGCATATTCGTTATAGGCCCTTACCACAACGTATCCCGTCATGCAGGCCAGAAGAACTCTGAGGCCCCAGCCGGTTATGGTGTGTCTGTAGATGTAGTCGGTCATCGCAACATCAGTCTCCCTTTTGGATTCAGCCGCACACCACGTTATTCGCTCCCCGTTCCCGAAGCCATTCACAGGCGCGGTCCGCTATGTCTCCCTGCAGAACTATCGTTTGTCCCTCGACCCTTGAACCGCAGCCAAGCCCCCTGCGCAGCTCCCTGGCAAGCGGTTCAAGCGCGCCTGGGGGCAGGTCGTTTCCCGTGAGTACGGTAACGGTTTTTCCTCCCCGGCCCTTTCGTTCGCGACGCAGGACCAGCTTGCCCTTCAGGGTCGGTCCGGTTGTTGCGCCAACGCTCTGCTTGTGAGTATTCTGCGTATTGCCTTGTGCTTCCCGCCCGGCTTCTTTGGCCCCGGCGGCCGATGAAGACGAATAACCTGCGTCGCGGAGCATGTCGCCCAGCACCGGCGCGACAAGGTCCTGCGATGCGCCGTCTACGGATACCTTTTCCCTGTTTTTTCGTTTGGCCATTATCTGTCACATCCTACGGTACGGCGTTGTCGGCGTAAACTACCGGGCCGTCCTGCGTAAAGGACCAGTCCAGCCTGATATTTTCACCCCTGAAACTGAGCTCTCTGGAAACCCAGAGTCTGAAACCGTCGTCTTTTACAAGCCGGAAATTGTCTGTGTTTTCGGGTTTGCCGCTTTGCACGAGAGCGGCGGTGAACCTGCCTCAGCCGCTGCCCACCGTGCGAACCACCAGGTAGCCTTCTCCACGCATTTCGGCCAGCAGACTCTCCGTCTGGGAGTTGAGCACCTCTATACCCTGCGACTCGTGTTTCAATATCACCCATCCGAAAGCCAGCGTAATAACCAGAGCGACGATCCAGAATCCCGTTTGTTTCGACATTCGGGCCACTCTCCTTTTCAAGCCTGTCAGGATATGTTTCTCTGGCGACGTATTTCATCCCAGGCCTGCTGTATCTCCTGGAAACGCCGCGTCGCCAGTTCAACGAACTCGGGGTCCACTTCCTGCCCTATGAAGCTGTCGGGGTGCTACTTGGCCACTAGATGCCTGGATTTGGGCTTTATTTCTTCCTT
>CAZBLL010000162.1:0-4331 GCA_964492625.1 uncultured Synergistaceae bacterium | reverse complement strand
CAGTTCATCGGGTGTCCTTGCATAGCAGAGTTCGGTTATGCAGGAAGAAACGAACACGCTTTTACCTGAACCGGTCGTCCCCGCCACCAGCAGATGCGGGAGTTTTTCCAGGCCCACCGAAATATGGCGTCCGTCAACTGCCAGACCGACCCCCAGGGTGAGATCGTGGCCGCTTTCCCCGAATGATTCGTTTTCAAGTATATCTCTGAGCCCAACCGGACTGCGAAGGGGATTGGGTATCTCTATGCCCACATAGGTTGTACCGGTAATAGGGGCTTCCACACGCAGGCTGGGGACGCCCAGAGATACGGCTATATCGTTGACCAGACCTGAAACCTTGCTCACCTTGACGCCGGGCGCCAGTTGAAGACGATATTGTATGACGGTTGGTCCTACAACGGTTTCTCCGAGTGTTGCACTTACGCCGAATTCCTCAAGAGTGGAAAGGATATTGTCTCCATCCGAAGCTATCTGCTCTCTGTCTCCGGTTTCCACATGGGTGTCTCTTTCGCCGAAAAGCCCCAGAGGTGGAGGGAATTGTCCGGGGGGAAATGCTTCGAATTCAACAATTTCGCCGGTTGACTCAGGTATTTCCTGATCGGTAGTCTCTACCCCGGAGGGCGTGTTTTCCGGGTGACGTGTCGCAGGGGTAACGGGTGTGCTTTCGGTCTTTCGATCGGTATTTCCGGTTTCCCTTGAACGTTGGGTCCTGAAGAAAAGGACTGTTCCCGCAAGCGCCCCTAAACGCATCAGATGACGCAATGTGAGCTGGCCATAAAGCGCCATGGACAGCACCAGAGCTGAAAGGACCGCCAGTATCGCTCCAAGTGGACCGATAACACGTAGCAGGATATCCGAGAAGAACACCCCGGGATAGCCGGGAGAAAAAAACGAAAGAGACTGATCCTGCACCATCCCCGCTGTGCGGTGGAGGCCCAGAAAAACAGCTACCGTGAAATACAGTACTATCGTGCCCGCAAACTGCCTCATGGGATTTTCAATATCCCTGCCGAAGATAAAGGCTACCGAAACATAGAGGATATAGAGAAAAACCACCAGTGATCCTCCACCTGCTGTCAGCAGTATTGATCTGTGAAGAACGGTCCCTATTTCGCCGGTGCGAAAAAGGAACACGGTGGCGGCAAGATAAAGGTCAAGCATTACAACGACGAGCACCAGCAGAAGCAAAAAAGGAGACCTGCCCCCTGAAGTCTGATCGTCGCGCCTGGGTTTTCCTGATGATGCGGTCTTACTGGCCTGCCTGCTGCGGCCGTTGCTGGTTTTTTTTCTAACGACTCCCATTATCCGTTTCGCTTCCCCCTACCAGAAGTTTCTCTATCATGAGTGTTGGTTGACCATCGGTCACGGGAACACTCTGTCCAGCCTTGCCGCATAACCCCGGTTCAAACTGCAAATCGCCGCCTACGCCTTTGATCGAAAGTAGCACCTCGGGGCCGTTACCTGTCAGTATGGCGTTTTTAACGGGCTTGCCGATCTCGCCGTCTTTGACCAGATAACCTTCCGCTACATGAAAAACGAAATCACCCGAAGTGGGATTAACTTCTCCGCCTCCCATTTTTGCGACATAAAGTCCCTGAGGCGTTGAAGAAAGGAAAGTTACGGCGTCGTCGTCCCCGTTCATTATAAATGTATTTGACATTCTGGGTACAGGCGGAACCATATATGAGGCCCTTCGGCCGTTGCCGGTAAGCGGTAGGCCGCTTCCCATAGAACTTGCACGATCCGTAAGAAAGGATTCCAGTTTTCCTTCTCGTATCAGAATGGTTCGTTGCGCCGGCGTTCCCTCCCCGTCAAATGAATAGCTTCCGAAAAGATCAGGAAGCGTGGCGTCATCTACCAGTGTGACCATGGGGCTTGCCGCCATTTTTCCGAGACTGTTTCTGAAAACCGAAAAATCTTTTTGCACGATATCCGCTTCAAGTCCGTGACCGCACGCTTCGTGGATCATTGTCCCTCCCGCGCGACCCGAAAGTATAACGGGCATGGCGCCGGCCGGGCAGGGGACGGCCCGTGTTTGCAGTATGGCTCTCTCCAGCGCAGCCCTGGCGACCGATTTCAGATCTGTTTTCTCGAGAAACGCGTTCGATGGCAGACTGAAAGCTCTTACCTCGTAACCGGTAAAGAGTTCTCCCCCGTATTCCATTACCACTTCCGCGGAAAAACGCGTTCTCTGTATTCTGTCCCGGCATATCTGAGGCATATCGCTGCAAATGGCAATTTCGCTTTCGGAAGCCTTGAATGAGAACGATACCTGTCTGACCCCTGGTGATTCGCCGCGGATCATCGTGTCCAGCGACCGTAGAATGTCGGAGGCGATGCATGCGACTTCACCCGGGGCGGGAATGATATCGTTTTCGGGACCTTTACCCTTTTCTCCGGGAAGTATATCCAGGCCGGCGCGGCTCAGGCTTTCGTTGAGGCAGTTTCGCGTACCTGAAAAAGCGGTTTCCGACGCGTGCGAAAAAAAGGTGTGGCCGTTATGTACGATCCTTGCTCCACATCCTCCTGAAAACGAATTCCTTGCCTCCTCCGGCCTTCCATGATCGAATCTCAGGGACGCGAAGCGGCTCTTCTGAAAGAAGATTTCCCCCATATCGGATCCGCAATTTCTGATAAAACTCGAAAAGGAATATAAAGTGTCCACTGGAATATCTCTCCCCGGGCTAAAGGTCGTCATTTCGTTCGCGTATAGCCTTTAGATGCTCATCGTAAGTTTTGCTGAAAACATGCGACTGGCCTGAAGCAAGGACGTAATAGAGATACTTGTGAACGTCCGGAAAAAGCGCCGCATCCCATGATTGTCGGGAAGGAACACATATCGGACCAGGCGGAAGCCCCCGATTAATGTAGGTATTGTACTCGGAATCGATTTTGAGATCACTGAAAAGAACCCTGTTAAGCAAGCGGCCCCTGAGGCTCCACGCGAAAACTACTGTTGCGTCGACCTGAAGGGGCATGTTTTTTTCCATCCTGTTATACAGTACTCCGGCTATTACAGGCCGCTCGTCGTAAATAACGGCTTCCCGTTCCACCAGTGAGGCCATTGTTGCAAGATCCAGGATATCGGCCCCGGGTTTGTTTGCCCAATAATCAGGAGTGCTTAAATCCATCGCCATGCGCCACCAGTTTTTTGAGGCAGCAGCTACAAGTTCATCACACAGCGTGGACGGCGAGGAAAATGCATATGTTTCCGGCAGCAGAAAAGCCACCCTGTCTTCAGGGCGGGCCGGGAGAAACCCCCGGACCTCTTGCGGGAAAAGCCGATCGTCGAGTAAAGATTGCTCGAACTCCTCTCCCAGAGATTCGCGCAATTCGTAAAAAGTGGAACCCGGAATAATAGTGGCCGTTTCCTGATGCGGACGCTGATCCCTGATCTGGCTGGCTACTTCCCAGGCGGAACCGGGGCGAACCGAATAGACTCCGGGCTGAAGCGTACGGTCCACGCCAAGCTTTGTGAGCCAGAAGGAAAGAGAAGGAGTGTCGCCCACGGCGCGACTGGCAAAGAATTCTTCCGCGGCTTGAAGGGCGGTCATTCCAGGGCTGACCGTGACATCAACAGGTTCTCCTGACCCCATGACAATGGATTTGGCCAACCAGTTCGGCGCATAGAAAACCAACATAAGGTAAAACCCTGAGAATAGTAATAATGATGACAGCCTGAAAAGCATGGACCTTGGCAACTCCTTCCGGGGTGAAAGCAATTGGGATCGGGTTGCGACCCCGTACTGAAAAAAGGAAAGGGGGGCCAGGGCCCCCCTTTCAAGCGTAAACAAACGGGTCTATGGGGTGATGATCTCCGAATCGTCTACCTCATCGAAATACCTGTACTGTCCGAATCTCACGATCTGGACCTGGACAGGTTTTACAACTTCTCCCACTGCGGTAAATCCTTTGATGACACCGGTAAGGCCGTTGTAATCAACGGTAGAGGCAATGGCTTCACGCACCTGTTCCCCATCGGTGGTTCCGGCTCTGTTGATAGCATCGACAAGAATCATGAGACCGTCATACGCCGAAGCACCGACCATGTCCGGATCGATGGCGTAGCGCCCCGTAAACTCCCGGATGAATTCCTGAACGACTGGTCGCTCATCATCCCTGTTGAGGTTGGTCACGATCATGAAACCTTCGGCCGCGGCGGGTCCTGCGATTTCAAGGAGTTTGGGCGAGTCGGCTCCCTCTTCACCCAGAATCAGCGCGTCGATTCCCATTTCCCTGGCCTGTTTCAGGATAGGGCCAGTCTGAAAATAGTAACCGTTGACCATAATCAGGTCCGGATCCAGTTCCTTGATCTGCGAGAGATATGGCTT
>CAZBLL010000161.1:0-4354 GCA_964492625.1 uncultured Synergistaceae bacterium | reverse complement strand
GCCATGAAGCTAACAACCCCGGAAAAGATCAGAACGCTGCAGAGGAAGCTGTACGTCAAGGCCAAGCGGGAACCACGTTTCCGTTTCTACGCCCTGTACGACAAGATATGGCGGACCGACATACTCAGTCACGCCTATGAGCTTGTCCGCTCCAACGGAGGAGCGCCGGGAGTAGACGGAAAGACATTCGAAGCCGTCGAAGCGGGAGAAGGTCGGGAAGAATTTGTTCTCGACCTGCAAAAACAGCTCAAAGACAAAACGTATCGCGCAGACGCAGTGCGCAGAGTCAACATACCCAAGCCGCAGGGAGGCGTAAGGTCGCTCGGAATACCGACCATACGGGACCGGGTCGCGCAGATGGCCGCCAAGATAGTAATCGAACCCATATTCGAAGCCGACTTCTGTGACAGTTCCTACGGATTCCGACCCAAAAGATCGGCCCATGACGCGGTCGAAGCAGTCCAAAACGCCATATGGTCCGGATACGACCAGGTAATAGACGCCGACCTGTCGAAATACTTCGACACAATACCACACGCCAACCTCCTGGCGACCGTCGCCGAAAGGATCAGCGACGGCGCAGTACTAGCTCTGGTCAAGCAATGGCTCAAAGCCCCCGTGATTGAAGAAAACGACAAGGGCAAAAGCCGAAACGCCGGAGGCGGGAAAAGAAACACCAGAGGCACGCCGCAGGGAGGAGTCATATCCCCGCTGTTATCCAACCTCTACCTGCACCTGCTCGACAGAACATGGGAGCGTCGCCGACTGAACGAACTGTACAGAACAAGGCTTGTCAGATACGCCGACGACCTCGTCATACTGTGCGCAAAAGAAGTGGACGCGCCCATGGCCAGACTGAGGAAGATACTGGGAAAACTCGACCTCAAGCTCAATGAAACCAAAACAGGGGTCGTGAACGCCCGGGAAGAAACCTTCGACTTCCTCGGCTTCAGCTTCGGTCTGAGGCGCAGCCGCAAAAGCGGCAAGATATACCCTCACGTCGAGCCATCGAAAAAGTCGGTGCAGAGGATAAAAGACAGAACAAGGGAATTGACCGCCCGACCCCTAACGATGCTGCCCATGCCCTACATCATCGGACAACTGAACATGACACTGAGAGGGTGGTCCAACTACTTTCATTGGGGCAACAGCACCGGGGTGATGTCGAAAGTAAAGTGGTATGTTGAAGGCAAAGTAAGGACCCATCTGCGCAAGCGCCACAAACTGTCCAGTGAAACCAAGGCGTACAGGAGATTTACAGCCGAGGTGATATACGGGCGATACGGGCTGTACAAGCTGCCGACGACGGCGGGGTGGAAAAAAGAACGCGCACGCCAGGACGTGAAGAACATCGGAAAGCCGTGTACGGGAAAACTGTACGCACGGTTTGATGAGGGGAGACAGGCCTCCGGGCCATGCAAGAGCTAGTGAGGCACCGCCAGACGAAAGGGGCGGTCAACAGATAGGCGCTTGCTAAAGTTCGGAAGCCTGTTTCCTACTCTACTCTCTCCGCCAGCTGGCGGATTCGAAATGACAACGAAGAGTTTCCGGGCCCGACCATCCGTTTACTGTTCACCGTTTACCGGTCTAATGCCTTTCCTGTCCGCTGCCAGCTGTGCGCTGTCAACTGTCTTTTCTGATTGCTGCCAACTGTTTTTTCCGCCATCGTCTCCTTGCCTCTGCTGTCATTCCGTACGGATTGCATGTCATTCCGAGCGGAGCGAGGAATCTCGATTTTGAATTGAAACTCAAAATCAACGCCCAACCCGAGATTCTTCGTCGTTACACTCCTCAGAATGACAAGCCTCATTCCGCCATCCGACGTCCGCCATCGGCTTTTTGCCTCTGCTGCCTTTTCAAACCTTCATAGCCTCGAAATACAGCAGAGCGCCGTTTTGAACGGGGAGTTCTCTGTAGGTAAGGCCGCTTTGCAGGCACATGCCTTGCAGTTCTTCGGCGGTGTGGAGTTCGCCCCTTATGACACTTCCCCTGATGTTGCGCTCGGGTACCGGTACGGCGCAGATAAACCGGCCCGCTGGTTTGAGGACACGCTGAACTTCGGCGAGCACCGGTCGAGGGTCCCCGAAAAAGTTCAGCGAGGCTATGCACAGGCACAGATCGAAGGCTTCGTCCGCAAAGGGCAGGTCGTCGGCGCTTGTCACTACCAGCGTTACATCGTTGAAACCGGTCTGTCGAAAACCGCGCCTGGCGCGCTGCAGCAGGCCGGGGCTTATGTCTATGCCCACATAGCGGTTGTCGGGCGGGAGAAAATCCACCGCACAGCCGGAGCCGGTGGCCAGTTCAAGCACGCTGTGGCCGTGCGTTTCGTCAAGCGCGTTTCGCAGCACCTCGTAGTGAAGGTTCATATCCGCCCCGAACTTTTTGGGGAAAATGGATTTTTCCATTATGGGGTCGTACAGGAATGAAAAAAGGTCACCCAGCCACGGTTTGAAAGTTTGCGGCGACCCGTCCGTGTTGCGGACGTATAGCAGACCGCGGCGGCTTGTCGTCTTTACGCCATGCCTCAAAAAAGAAGTATTCAAGAACTCTCCCTCCCAGCAGGATCAACAATTACCGGCCAGCGGATCATTCCGTCTCGCGCCGGGGCAGACAGTATGGAACAGCGTGTAATACAGGCGCCATCTCGGACGGCGGGAAATCCACCAGGCTCCTGCCGGTGGAGGCCCGCAGGAAATTGTCCACCCACCAGAAGACGTCGCGGCGGCGGATATTGTTTCGCAGTCTGCGCATCCGCCGTGTTTTTTCGTCTTCGGGCATTGACGCAGCCAGTTCCAGTGCGTCGGCCATGCCCTCCACGTCATAAGAGTTTACCATTATGGCGTCGCGCTGCATCTGCGCCGCGGCCCCGGCGAATTCGCTTAATATCAGTACGCCGCGGTTGTCGACCTGGCAGGCGCAGTACTCCTTGGCGACCAGATTCATGCCGTCCTTGAGCGACGTAACGAATGCTATGTCGGCCAGGCGGTAGAACGCGGCCAGTTCCTCCCGGGGTACCGACTGGTACATGTAGTGAACGGGCACCCATCCAGGGGAGGTGAATTCACCGTTTATCTGGCTCACCAGTCGTTCTATCTGCTCCAGCAGCTCCTGATAGGCGGGCACTTTCTGTCGGCTTGGCACCACAATCTGGATAAGGGTAATTCGCTCCTTGAGGTGCGGATGTCTGCGCAGCGCCTCCCGGAAAGCCCGAAGTTTCTCGGGTATCCCCTTGGAATAATCCAGCCTGTCGACTCCCAGCACCACGATATCCCTGTGCAGGTTCGTGCGCAGGTCACCGAGAATGTGTTTGACCTTGTCCGAGCCGGCCAGCTTGCGAAAGCCGGCGTAGTCGATACTGATGGGCATGTTGGCTATGCGGGTCTCTATCCCCATGCATCGCAGGGTCACTACGGGCCCGCGTCCGCTTGTGCGGGCGCCGCGGTCCATGACCCGGACGCAATCGTAAAAATTCTTGCGGTCGCGATAGGTCTGGAAACCCAGAAATTCGTATTCCAGCATGTCCCTGAGAAGGTCGAAGCGCCACGGCATTTTTAAAAAAATATCGGGCGGGGGAAAAGGAATGTGCAGAAAGAAAAAGCATTTTCGGTCGTGGCCGGCTTCGGCCAGTTTTCGTGCAAAAGGAATAAGCTGGTAGTCGTGTACCCACAGTGTGTCGCTGGGTCGGCTGTGGCGGGCCGTTTCACGGGCGAACCTGCCGTTCACCTCACGGTAGGTCTCCCAGTTGGCCGGGTCGAAATTACACTGTGTCTGCAGGTCGTGAAAAAGGGGCCATATAACCTGGTTGGAGAAACCGTAATAGAAGCGGAAGACATCCTCCGCAGAAAGGCGAACGGGAAATATCCTGTAGCCCGCGTCTCTGGAGGCGGGGCCCAGTATAGTGCGCAGCGTTTGTATCCCTATGGATTCCGTGGTTCCGGTCCAGCCAACCCAGATGCCGCCCCGGTCGCGGAGAATGGGGCCGAGGGCTGAAACCAGGCCTCCCGAAGATGCCTTTACGGACCACTTATCGTCTGTCCGCTCTATTGTCAGGGGAAGCCTGTTGGAAACGATGACCAGTCTGCCGTTTTTCTGGTGCATCCACGTTCACTCCTTTATCTGCGCCAAACGGGCCCAGGCCGCCAGAAAATCAAGTAATTCCTCCGGAGGCCGCAACCATCCAGCCGCGAGCGTGGGCCTGAAACAAGGCCGGACCAGGACCGAAAGCCCCCTGCCGTTGATGGCGCGGAAGGCGTCTTCGTCAGTTTCGTGATCGCCCAGATAGGCGGCGGCGTTGTCTGCCCAAAGATCGTTCAGCCTTTTGGCCACCCCTGCGCCCTTGTTGATTCCCCGTACC
>CAZBLL010000160.1:0-4368 GCA_964492625.1 uncultured Synergistaceae bacterium | reverse complement strand
TCGTGCGGATGCTGAATGTTCAAACCGCCTGAGGACAGCGCCTCAAAGTGGTCGCCGGGTCTCTGAAAGACCTGGAGCGCGCATTCCCCATAGCGATGGAGAAGCATTGCGAAGACGCTTCCCAGGGCTCCGCATCCCAGAAGCGTTACCTTCATCAGTTTCCGTCTTCCAGAGCGGCCCGAACCGCCGGGTCGGCCGCAAAGGAATGGTCGTCATCGGGGAAAACGCCCGACCGAACTTCTTCCACGTATCCCTTCAGACCCTCCCGAATACGGTCGCCTCCGTCGAGATAGCGTTTTACGAACCTGGGCTTGAAGGAACCGTAGAGAGTTACAACATCGTGAAAAACGAGGACCTGTCCATCACATCCGGGCCCGGCTCCAATGCCTATAGTGGGTATGCGCAGTTTTTTAGAAATCGCTTCGGCCACGCCGTCGGGCACGCACTCCAGCACCAGGCAGAATGCTCCCGCGTCCTGAATGGCCAGTGCGTCCCTCAGGAGTTTGCGCGCACCCGCCTCGTCTTTTCCCTGAACCCTGTAGCCTCCTAGAAGGGTCACGGACTGCGGCGTGAGACCGATATGACCGACTACCGCCACACCGGCTCTCACAATGGCGCTGATTCTTTCGACCCGGTCTATTCCTCCCTCTATCTTTACGGCGTCCACTCCGCTTTCCTTGACCATGCGCCCGGCGTTCGCCACCGCGTCAAGGTCGCAGGCCTCATAACTCATGAAGGGCATGTCCCCAACCACAAAGGCCGCCGGCTGAGCCCTCATGACAGCCGAGCAGTGGGTGATCATCATGTCCATAGTCACAGGCAGGGTGTCGGGAAAACCGTGTTCCACCATTCCCAGCGAGTCGCCCACCAGCAGCATGTCTGCTCCAGCCTCATCGGCCAGTCTGGCCTGCCAGAAGTTGTAGGCCGTGAGCATTGTGATGGGTCTGGATTCTGTCTTCATGCCGAGCAGCGTCGGCAGGGACATTCTCTTTTTCATCGCGTCGCACCTCCGGATGCTTCTGTATTGTGTGGATCGAGCAGTATGTTGTCGATAAGTCTCGCTGGTCCCACACGGGCCGCTACTGCGAGAACAGAGCGTTTTGCGATGTTTTCGGCCACCGTTTCCAGCGTTTCCGCGTCACGCAGCTCCACATATTCCGGTTCTACGCCTTGGGTCGAGGTTAGAAAATCGAAGGCTCCATCCAGAATCACCCTGGCCCTGCGTTCGCCCCGGCCGAAGAGATCAGACGCCTCAAACAGCGAGCGAGAAAGCGCCAGAGCCCGCTGTCTTTCATCCTGCGAAAGATACGTATTCCTGCTGCTCATGGCCAGACCGTCAGGCTCCCTTACGATGGGGCAGCCTATTACTTCTACCTGCATGTCCAGATCCTGCGTCATTTTACGTATCACCTGGAGCTGCTGAAAGTCCTTCTGTCCGAAATACGCCCTGTCCGGCCGAACGGCGTTGAAAAGTTTCATCACCACTGTGCAGACTCCATCGAAATGACCGGGGCGACTGGCTCCACACATTCCCAGGCTCAGTCTGTTTTCGGACACAGTAACGGAAAAACCGGGCCCGTACATTGCCTCCACGGTGGGGGTGTACAGGAAATCAACACCCTCCTGTTTAAGCAGGGCTATGTCTCTTTCCATGTCCCTGGGATATCCCTCCAGGTCTTCGTTGGGCCCGAACTGTATGGGGTTGACGAAAATGGATACCGCGCATACGTCATTCTCGTCGCGGGCCCTGCGCACAAGCGACAGGTGTCCCTCGTGGAGAAACCCCATCGTGGGCGTCAGACCTATGGATTTACCCTGCATACGCGCCCTTGACCCCATGGACCGTATCTGTTCAGGTGTTGCCGCAACCTGCATTGATCAATCATCTCCCCGACGGATCATAAACCGGCCGAGCGCTCGCCCAACACTCTGAAGCGTGCTTCAGCCTCCCGCGCGTCGGCCGAAAAGCCTTCTCGGCCCATCATTCCATAGGTAAACTTCTTTCCCTGTTCTACACCAGGCTGGTCAAAGGGATCGACCCCCTGGACAAACCCGGCAAGCGCCGTGACATATTCGAATAGGAAAACAAGCGCCCCGAGCCGGGTCGCGTCTATCGATGGTATCTCAAGCCACAGAACCGGTTTTCCCGCTCCGGAAAGCGTTGCAGCCGTAGCGGCCGCCTCGCAATCCAGCATGTTTCCCATCGATTTTCCATAAAGGTAGGAAAGAGGTGCAAGCGAAGGATGCTTTGAAGGTGGTATCGTAAGCACTTCGCGCGACGACGGCGCTATGAACAGATACAGCTTGTCGTCGGGACCGTCGGTGTAAAGCTGAACCTGCGAGTGCTGGTCGACGGCGCCGAGCGCTCTTACGGGAGTTGTTCCTTTTCCGTTCTTTCCCAGGCTTTCGGCCCAGAGTTGGGCGAACCATTCCGTAAAATCGCAAAGGCGGTCGGAATAGGGCATCATTACGATCATCGGTCTTCCAGCGGCTGCGTGTAAAGTTGAAATACCAGCCAGTATCCATGCCATGTTGGTTTCTGTGGAGCAAGCCTCCAGAAGCCCGTTCTTCATCCGCGACGCACCGTCAAGGAGGGCGGCGACGTCTATTCCCTGAAGCGCCGCCGTCACCAGTCCTACGGGGGAAAGCACCGAATATCTCCCTCCCAAATCGGAGGGGACTTCCAGCGCCGAACATCCCGTTTCTGACGCAAACTGCCGGAGTACTCCCTCCTCGGGATCGGTTACCACAAGAACCTGCTGCGGCGCCATGTCACCCACGGCCGCCTTAAGGCGATCCCAGAACCAGAGGAAATTGGCCATGGTTTCCGCCGTGGCGCCCGATTTGCTCGCGACGACAATGGCGGTTCCCGCCGGGTCGACCATATCCCAGATTGCCTTCGTGGTTTCCGGGTCGGCGTTATCTGCTACAAAAAGTCTCGGTCCGCCGCGTTCACGCCTGGAGAGACCATTGTAGAACGGATGCCTCAGGGCGCTTGAAAGCATGATGTTCCCAAGGGACGAGCCGCCGATACCCACGTGGATGACGTTGTCGAAACGGCCCAGTTTTTCGGCGGCGACAAGCACGGCCGCCTGAGTTTTTTCGGGCGCGGTAAACCACCCGAAACCGTTTTCACCGTTACGGGCGCCCTCCTCTATCCTCAGGGCGGCCCGGAGCAGATCGGGCTCCAGGCGATTGAGCGATTCGGGCGTAACAACCGCTTCACATCCATGAGAGGGAGGTGGAAACGCAGCCCCGTAATCGATCCTTGCAAGGTTTTCAGTCATAGGCTTCCTTCTTTCGTCACAGGAGCGTGAAGTTCAAGCCACCATATTGTATCTAAAGGAGCACCCACATACAAAAAAGAGGACCCGACTACAGCCGGATCCTCGCAGACTGGATTAGGCGCAAAAAAAGGATTTCGGGCTACTTGAGACCTGATTCCGACAGGGCCTCGTCGATGGCGGCCTTGTCGAAACCCACTATGTACTTTTCTCCTATCTGTGTGACGGGGACACCCATCTGTCGGGTCTTTTTGACCATTTCCATTGCGGCGGTTTTGTCCGCTCCAACGTCAACACTGTCGTAAGCTACATCAATTGAAGAAAGATAGTCTTTGACCTTCGTGCACCATGGGCACGTAGCGGTTGAAAAAACTTTCACTTTAGACATTTTGACCCTCCTTGTCTGGGTATCACCTGTGACTTTATCTGACCTTAATACCCTTTACTGGTAATTATATTGACTTATCAAACCCTGTCAAGGGGCGGGGACATCGCCTTTTCAGGCCGGTGCTGTTACGAGGCATGCGAAAACATAAAGATAGTGAACACATTATCTTTTATAAGGTATAATGAGCGACATTGCTGTATTGTATTTTTTATATCCTTGCTTCAGGGGGGGAACCTAATGAAGGCAGCGGTTTCAGAACCACCGCGCGAGATCAGCGAAGGCCTCAAACCTATAGTTCAAAGATTTCGCGAGCAGCACGGCACCGTAATTTCGCTTCTGGCCGATATTCAGGAAACGTTTGGCTACATACCCGAATCGGCCGTCGACCACGTGGCCAGGGAAGCGAATATTCCCTCGGCCGAGCTTTTCGGTGTCGCGTCGTTTTACGCCATGTTCCGATTCCAGCCGGAGGGCAAGTACGTTGTCAGACTCTGTCGCGGAACGGCCTGCCACGTGCAGGGATCATGGCTCATCGGGGAACAGTTGCAACGTCATCTGAAGATTCCCGAAGGCGGAACAACGGAAGACGGTCTCTTTTCGCTTCATTATGTGGCGTGCCTGGGCTGCTGCAGCCTGGCGCCGGTAATGATGGTGAACGGAGTGGTACACGGCAGGCTGACGCCTGAAAAGGCCGTA
>CAZBLL010000159.1:0-4398 GCA_964492625.1 uncultured Synergistaceae bacterium | reverse complement strand
TCCGGATTTGATGGCGAAATGATCCACATGCATGCCGAAAACCACGCCGTGGCCCATTTCGGCCGAGAATTTCACCGCCATGTCGGGAGCGTTGTCGAAAGTGCATCCGCAATACGTGGATTCCGACTTGGCCAGTTCAAGCAATACAGCCGCGTTCTTTTCCCGCGCCGCGCGCAGGACGCCCATTATGGTCAGCGGGTTTCTGATATTGGCCGCCAGAACTATGGCGCCCTTGCGCCTGGCGGCCGCAGCTATATCGCGTCCGCTCACCAGCGCTACCGGTTCGCTTGAGTACACCGCCTGTACATTGAGAGGACGTTTCGAAAGGAGTTCCCTGTAGCCCGCGCTTTCCGTATTCATATTATCCGGTACACCTCCCGAAGATCGTTACTTCGATCCCATTGTACACCAATGTTTCCGTCGCTCCGCACCCGAAAAGGCCGCCTCTCAACAGCAGACGGCAGTCTTGCATATTGGCAAAAGCCATGATAAACTATGCTCCGCCCGCAACGGGCAAGATGTTTTACAGTGGGGGATCGTCTAATCGGCAGGACGCTTGACTCTGGATCAAGAAGTCGGGGTTCGAGTCCCTGTCCCCCAGCCATACAAGCCATGGCCCCATCGTCTAGCGGTCTAGGACTCAGGGTTCTCAGTCCTGCGGCACGGGTTCGAATCCCGTTGGGGCTACCAGAATAGAGCAGGGGACTCCGGTATATTGGAGTCCCCTGTATTGTTCAAAGAAAGGGTTACCCCCCTGAGCGCTGGTCGGCCTTTCCTGATATGTCAGGTCCTGTAATCTCGTCGCTCAAACAGATAGGCGCTGCCACCCGATTTTTCAGCCTTTTGCTTAACCTTATTTTTAAGCCCGGCCGCTATTTCCGCCAGTTCAGCCGGATGTTTCCATTTGTCAAAGCTACTGCTTTCCAAAGCCGCCAGGCTAATCGAAACCAGAGGAGTTCTTGAATGCTTTCCTTTTCGGTCTTTTGCATCGTAGAAACCCCGTAACAGATCATCCTCTTGAAAAAACCGATTCCTCCCACTGTCGAAACACCTGCAAACGGCGCAAAGAACTTCCTCTGGAAAAGATCCACTGTTAATGAAAACAAAGTCGTCTCCACCTATATGGCCCAGCCGTATTTCAGTGTCTTCCAGACAGAGAGTCTGCTTGAGTATGGATGCTGTGAAGGTTATCATTTCATCGCCTTTGATGAAACCGTAACGGTCATTGTACTCCTTGAAATTATTCAGATCGGCGTAAACAACCGTGAAGTCTTCTGCCGATTTCTGAGCCTCCAATATCCAGCGTTCAACGCGTCTATTGCCCGGAAGCCCACTGAGTGGGTTATTGTTGAGGGCCTGCTCGGTCTCCAGCTCTCCTGCCCGCAGGATCAACTGACGTATAGTGACTGTTCCTACGAAAAGTCTTTCCCTGCATGTGACAATTACAGGATCGTAGACATCTTCACTATCTCTATCCATAACTTTTTTGTATAGGGACTGTATCGGCTCGTCTGCGCCGACTACCAGAAACGACTGTTTCGAAAGAGACTCAATGGGCTTGTTTTTGTGAAGCGCGTACCCGAAAGCCCCGGCTGTTTTGCTATAAAAATGCGAGCGTGTGATAAGCCCTCCGGGCGTTCCTTTATTTAGGAGAGGCACATGATCGATATCGGGATTGTTACTGAAAACGACGTCGAGTTCCTCGCAGTTCATTGTGTTTTCCTCAACTGTGCAACAATCCTGCATGATCGACCCAACGTGTTCGTCGCCATTACGATCGGCAAAGCCCCTTGTTATCCCAGGCGGTCTGAAAACATTTTTCCGTCTAGACGCAATATGTGTGTACAACCCCTTCGCGCCAGCAGGGCGATGTTCGGGCCTGCAGAAGAGAAAACCCTGTACAAGCTCTACCCCCTGCTCAACTAGAGCGTAGAATTCATTCTCCGTTTCGACCCCTTCGGCAATTATTTGAGCTCCGATAAGCCCTGCAAAACAGATAAGCCCTCTTGCTACTCTGAGTCTCTCGGGACTTTGATCAATGCCTCTAACCACACTTATATCAAGTTTAAGATAGTCCGGTGAAACAGCGATGATTGAACGCAAACTAGAGTACCCGGAGCCCAAATCGTCGATGGCCAGCCCTATACCGAAGCTTTTCATTTCGGCGATCGTTTCAGCGAATTCAGTATCCGGGGGAACAGGAGTTTTCTCAGAGATTTCAAAAACCAGGCGATTAGGAGACAGGCCCTGTTTACGCAACATCGCAGGCGACAGTAGTTTTCTCATCCTTGGGTCAAAAAGGGATTCCGCGCTGACGTTGAGAAAGAATTTTTCATTCTGATCCCGGTCTTCTTCGGAAATCCTCTTCAGCGCACTTCGTATACAAGTATACTCCAGATCCTTGCTATAGCCAAAGTCTTTTGCGGCGCCAAAAAGATCGCAAGCGCTTTCCAGCGGAGCTACACCTCTGCTCAGCACTTCATAACCCATGACACCACCGGAATCGGTCTTGATAATAGGCTGGAAAAGGCTTGCAACACCGCTATCGATAACATTCAGCAATGCATTTTTCTTCCCTAATTCAGGCATTGCCGCCACAGCCTCTATCATTGTGTATCCCTCCCCGTAAACGAGACATATCATACCCGGCTGATGTAATAGTCTGGTAACGACAACTTCTCAATTCCGTTACGCTGTCTGATCGAGACAAGGAAATGTAACAACATGGTTACAGGCAGGTTACAGTATTGTACGTTTATTGACATGAATTGCGATTTCAGAGCATAGTAGTCACGGATGAGATTCGCTTGTTAAAGGGAGGCTGGCAAATCTTGAAAATTGCCGTGGTAACTGACACCTGGTTTCCACAGATCAACGGGGTAGTCAACAGTCTTTACAACACATCCGAAATACTGGCTGCATGGGGCCACGTCGTAACGGTTATCTCCCCCGATCAATTTCGAACCGTGCCATGCCCGACATATCCTGAGATTCCGCTTGCATGGGAATTCTGGTCCGTAGGTAAAAAACTGGAAGCTTCCGACCCCGACGCCGTTCACATCGCAACAGAAGGACCACTGGGCCTGGCGGCCAGATACTGGTGCATTATTAACTCGCACCCTTTCACCACGGCCTACATGACGCGTTTCCCCGAATACATCTATATGCGTTTCCGCATACCCACCAGCTTTTCCCTGGGCTATTTTCAATGGTTCCATCAACCGTCCTCCGGGGTTATGGTTTCCACCGCATCACTCGAAAGGGAACTTAACGCTCGGGGTTTTAAAAACCTGAAAAGATGGTCGCGCGGGGTGGATACGGACACATTTACGCCGGCATCAAGGCGGAAAGGCAACCATCTCCGACCGGTCTTTCTTTACGTAGGACGCATAGCGTTGGAAAAAAACATCGAGGCTTTCCTTTCGCTGGACCTGCCCGGGTCCAAGATAGTAACGGGCGATGGACCTGATCTGGAAAGGCTACGGGTTAAATGGCCTGACGTAACGTTTACGGGAGCAAAAAAAGGCGACGAACTGGCAACCGTATACGCTTCGTCCGACGTGTTTGTTTTCCCCAGCCTGACCGACACGTTCGGGATCGTCATGCTTGAGGCTGCCGCCTCAGGGCTTCCCGTAGCAGCTTTTCCTGTCCAGGGCCCCTCAGATATAGTCGTACACGGTAAAACCGGTTTCCTTCACGATGACCTTGGCATCGCATGCCTGGAGGCTTTATGTATGGACCGCAAGGTGTGTCGACAGCATGCATTTACCCTTTCCTGGGACGCCTGCACCTCTCAATTCCTGGATAACCTGGCGCCGATAAGGTCGTGCGGAAAAACTTCAAGACTTGTTCGGGTTGTCTAGAATTGTGCATCATGCAGCAGGGCCCGGGAGTGATCCGGGACCCTGCTGTGTGGAAGGGGAATAACGGTCAATGCAGGGGTATAATTTATGGTTTCAATCCCCAATTCATATGGCGACGGGGATTCTCTTCCTGTTCGGTTCTGCTTCATCAATCTGTGCGTCTTCCGGGTCTTCAAACAAGTCGAGTCTTGGCCTTTCACACACATCTCCTACGGCTTTTTCTCCGTCCCAGCGGAGCACCTCAAAGGTCCCGTCGGGGTGTTCGACAAGTGCTGAGCAGCTTTCCACCCAGTCTCCGGTATTGCAATAAACAACATCTTCGAGCCTTCGAATAGCGGGCCTGTGGATATGTCCGCAGATAACGCCGTTGTATTCCGCCTTGCGGGCTTCTTTCAGCAGCGTTTCCTCGAAATCGCTCACAAAGGCGACCGCGTCCTTAACCCTGTGCTTAAGGTATTCCGAAATGGACCAGTAAGACAATCCCAGTCGGGCCCTCACCCAGCTAAGTCCTGCGCTGATATACAGAGCCAGTTCG
>CAZBLL010000158.1:0-4429 GCA_964492625.1 uncultured Synergistaceae bacterium | reverse complement strand
CGCCCTCCCCCCCTGGCGGGGGAATCGCATAAAAACCCACCTCCGTTGACGAAAGAAAAAAACTCCCGGTTTTACTGAACCACAGTGACCCCGGGATTTTGCGTACTTTTATCTGTCCTCCGCCGCGGCAGAGGCTCAGAAAATCCGGATGCCGGTTTAGCGTACCGGGACGTAGCCGGTGCCTGCGACGATCTTCTGTCCGGCGTCGCTGAGAACGAAGTTGAGGAAATCCATGGTTTCACCAGTGGGCCAGCCGTCGGTGAACATGTAGAGGTACCTGGAAACGGGATATGTTCCGTTAACGGCGCTTTTCGGGGTTCCTTCTATGCCGTCGACGGAGAGCGACTTTGTGGAATCGTCGACGTAGCCGATGCCGATGTAGCCCACGGCCGCCTTGTTGCCGGCGATGGTCTGGACCATGGCGCCGTTGGAGGCCGTCACGAGAGCCCGGGGCGTGATTTTATCCTTGCCCATGATTTTTTCTTCCCATACCTCAAAGGTGCCGGAGCTGGTGTCTCGGGTCACTACGGCGATCTTCATGTCGGGTCCGCCGACTTCGTTCCAGTTGGTGATCTTGCCGGCGTATATGTCGTGAAGCTGCTGCGTGCTGAGGTCCTTTACGGAGTTGGAAGGGTGAACGACGGGCAAAATGGCGTCGACGGCTACGGCGAAGGGCACGGGGTAGTGACCGTTGTCGACAGCGGCCTTGACTTCCTTGTCCTTGATGAAACGGGAGGCGTTGGCGATGTTGGTTGTTCCGTCGACCAGGGCCTTGATTCCGTTTCCGCTACCACCGCCGGAGACGCTGATGGTTACGTCGTCGTTGGTTTCCATGTAGTTTTCGGCGGCCGCCTGCGCGATGGGCAGAACGGTGGTGGAACCCTTGATGACCAGTTCACCCGCAAACGCTGCGCCCGCAAAAAGGCTCAGGGCGACAAAAGAAACTACTGCAAACAGTCCAAAACGCTTCATTTTCAAATTTCCCCCTCAACAGGAGTTGTCCGGCTTATGCCGGATCTTGGCGAGAAGTATAGATCGACGTCGTAACGGGGGAGTTACATCAATGTTACAGGTATGTAACAGATGAGAAAGGCTGACGTAAAAGCGACAATGCGCCGAAACAAGTATAAACGCAAAGACAGTGCAGCGCTACAATACCCCGCTACATAAATGAAATCTACGCCGAAAGAGACGTCGGGTATTGACAGAAGGGGCAGGAGTGGATTATCTTGTGTTCGTGCAGGATTTCCTGCACAGTATCCGAATCACGGTGGAAATACTTTATACATGAAACTGGCCCCTGGGAGGTATTGCATGCTCAAGGAACGGATCGCCGAAAAAATGCCGGAGCTTTCGTCGGGTCAGGCCGATGTGGCCAGGTTTTTGCTCAAATCTCCCAAGGAAGCGGCCTTTCTTACGGCCCTGCAGGTAGGCGAAAGGGTGGGCGTCAGCGAATCCACAGTCATAAGGCTGGCCACGGCCTTGGGTTTCAGCGGATACCCGGCCCTGAGGACCGCCGTCAAGGAGCTCCTGATGGAGCGTCTTTCGACGCTGGAGCGTATCCGCGGATGCAGCTCCGACGACGCGGCTCTGTATCTGGACGCAATTGACGGAGACATCGGAGCCCTCAAGGCCGCCCAGGAATCGCTGGAGCACGAGGTGATAGACGAGCTTGGTGAAAAGATAGCCGGAGCCACAAAGGTCTTTGTGGCGGCGGGGCGCAGTTCACGCGCCCTGGCCTGGTACTTGTGCTATTACCTGTCGTGGTTTTTTCCGGGGATCGAACTATTGGAGCCCGATAACGCGCTCGAAAAAATATCCGCCGCAGGGGAAAACTGTCTTGTTATGGGTATCAGCTTCCCCAGATACACAAGCTGGACAGTGGAAGTGCTGCGGCACGCGTCGGAACTGGGGGTTCCTACGGCTTCCCTAACCAACGATCACGCCAGTCCCCTGGCCGCATGGTCCCGGTGGGTGGTTTCAACTCCGTGGAACCCGGTGTCGTTCATCGATTCGTTCGCGGCCCCTCTGAGCGTGGTGAACTGCGTCATCCTTTCGGCCGTGAACACCCTGGGGGACGGAGCACGGAAACGCCTGGAAACCCTTGAAGAACTCTGGGGAGCACAGAAGGTCTACGCTTCCGCGAAAAGGTAGAACAACGACCGGCGCGAGCCGGGCGAGTTTATCGAAAAAGAAAAAGGAGATGGATCGCTTGAGCGGTAAGGGGTGTCTTTTTCCAAGGGATTTCAAAACAGAAAAGCCCATGGCAGTCAGGTCGGAGGGCATATACCTGTTCGACGACAGCGGCAAACGCTATATCGACGGCTGCAGCGGGGCGCTTATTTCGAGCATAGGCCACAGTGTGCCCGAAGTGGTGGAGGAAATAGCCGCCCAGTTGAAGACAATGTCTTTTGCGCATCCTTCACGCTGGAGGAACAGCGCGGCGGAGGATGCGGCGGCCGAGGTAGCCGAACTTACCCCGGGAGACCTCAACTATGTATGGCTCGTCAGCGGCGGCAGCGAGGCTATAGAATCGGCCGTCAAGCTTGCGAGGCAGTATTTCGTGGAGCGCGACGGGGGGAACTCGCAGAAACACCAGGTAATAGCCCGCTGGAACTCCTATCACGGAAGCACCATCGGGACCATGGCCGTGGGCGGCAACATGCCCAGGCGTCGCCTGTATTCTCCGCTATTCAAAGAGCACCCCAAGATAGAACCGCACTACTGTTACAGGTGCCCTTTCGGGCTGGAGTATCCCTCGTGCGGGGTGCGCTGCGCCCGCAGGCTTGAGGAAGAGATCAAAAAGATAGGCCCGCAGTATGTTATGGCTTTTCTCGCTGAACCGGTAGTTGGTTCTTCCGTGGGGGCGCTGAACCCGCCCGACGAATACTGGCCCATGGTGCGCGACATCTGCGACCGCTACGATATTCTGCTTATCGCCGACGAGGTAATGACAGGGTTCGGCCGGACTGGCAAGGCTTTTGCGGTGAATCACTGGAACGTGGTTCCCGACATGATCGTCGCCGCCAAGAGCATGGCGGCGGGGTATGTGCCGACCGGAGGCGTAATGGCGAGCGAAAAGATCGTCGCCGCGATCCGTAACGGCAGCGGGGCGTTCGTACACGGGCACACCTACAACGGCAACCCTCTTTCGGGAGCCGCAGTTGCCGCCACGGTGCGATTCATGAAAAAACAAAATCTGTTCGAGAACGCCGCTCTCATGGGAGAGAGGCTGGCGAATGGAATGAAACAGCTTGAGGATATATCCATCGTGGGCCAGGTAAGGGGTCTTGGCCTTATGAGGGGCATGGAGGTGGTAGCCGACCGCGAGACCCGCAGGCCTTTCCCGAAATCGTCCAGGGCCTCGGCGGTGGTTGCGGCCGAGTGCATGAAAAGGGGTCTCATCGTCTACCCGGGAAGCGGAATGGCGGACGGCGTCGACGGCGACAATTTCATGGTCGCCCCGCCGCTGGTGGTCAACGCGGAACAGGTCGACGAAATACTGTCTCTCCTGAGGGAGGGGCTTGAATCGGCGGCAAAGAAGTTGAACAGCGCGCAGGATCAGGGGAGGTGAGTCAGGTAGCAGGAGTCAGGGAACAGGAGTCAGGTAGCAGGAGTCAGGAAACAGGGAACAGGAGTCAGGAGTCAGGGAACAGGGAACAGGGAACAGGGAACAGGGAACAAGCTAACAGGATCAGGCGTAGTGAAACAGGCGACAGGAAACAGGAAACAGGAGAAAGATAACGGCACGAGACGAGGAGGTAACAGGGTAATGAAGAAGTTTCTGCTTCCACTTGCGGTAGCCGCGGTGGTCTGCTTTTCGACCGCGGCGTTTGCGGTGACTTTCATCACCATCGGCACGGGCGGCGTAGGGGGAACCTACTATCCGCTCGGCGGGTCCATGGCCGAAGTGCTAAGCAAGGCCGAGATAGGGGTAAAGGCGACATCCAGGTCCACCGCCGCTTCCAAGGAGAACTGCAGGCTCGTGGCGGCCGACAAGGCCCAGATGGGTATGTCTATGGGCTCCAGCCTCTACCAGGCCTACACGGGAACGGGCGCCTTTGAAGACGACGGTAAACTGCCCCTTATGATCCTCTTCAACATGTATCCCGCTCCGCAGCATCTTCTTACTATCAAGGGAACCGGCATCGAGACCTTCGCCGACCTCAAGGGCAAAAAGGTCTCCATAGGAGCCCCCGGCAGCGGCAACCAGGTGCTTACGAGGATGATCCTCGAAGCCGCCGGGCTGGATCCGGAAACAGACTTTGAAATGGCCCAGTTGACGCAGCCCGAGGCCGCCATGGCCCTCAAGGACGGCAACATCGACGCCGTATTCTGGAACTTCGCAGCTCCCGGCGCGGCCGTCATGGAGGTTGAAGCGGTCCGCGACGTGCACTTCATTCCGCTCCCCGAAGATCTGGTAGCCAAG
>CAZBLL010000157.1:0-4435 GCA_964492625.1 uncultured Synergistaceae bacterium | reverse complement strand
CTGTTTGAAGGCGGCTCCGGGTCCCACCGAACCGTCTCTGGCTTCAGGCCTGTAGTCGGCTTTGTCCTCTCCACCGACACCGGCAAAAAACTGGTTTATATAGTGAACTACCCTGTACGCCAATGTGTTCCCCCCTTTCCGGGGCGTGATATTTGCGGCTACAGCGAAAACTTGCTGTACTGTTCCCTTACACCCTTGACCGCGGCGGCCAGACCCTCGGGATCCAGCACCATTTCCATCATGCCGATCTGTTCTTCCCAGACTGCCGGATCGGCTTCGTCCCTGATGTCCTGTTCAAAAACGTGATACACGGAGAGTCCCAACGGGACTCCAGCCAGTGGACCTGCAAAAGTGGGATCGCCGTTCGTGGTCGTTTCGGCGTAGATCTCTGCGCCTTCCGCATCGGAAGAACCCAGAACGACTACGACGTTTTCAGCTCCATATTGTTCGGCGATATCCTTTACTCTCTGCTGGTTCTGCAGGTCCATGGCTCCCGCCGCGGTTCAGACGAAACATTCGGTTACCGAAAAGGCTACATCAGCCCCGCAGTTCTTCAGGCTTTCCTCCATGGCCGGTCCTGCTACGCCGTCGCGTTCGCCAAGGAAGATAAGTTTCTTGCCCTTAAGTTTTGCCATGTCCTCTCACCTCCTGAATAAGTAGTGTGAAGATGGTGTTTGAGACCGGATCAGATAGTCCTTGCGCTGATCTTGCTGAACCCCAGCTCGCTCGTGGCGCCCGTGATGGACTGTATCTCCACCTCGATAGAGCCGTCACTGCGAAGAGAACCGTCGAATCCACCAGCTATGACATCGGCGGATGAAACAACCCCGATCACGCGATCCATGGGCGGCAGCACTACGGTTTCGTTGGCGTTGGCGCCTGTGACCACGGCGTCGGCTTCCTTGCAGGCGTCAGCCAGCGACTGGCTCGCGCCGTCTCTTCCCGCGTACTCGTCGGTTACCAGCACCGTTGTGATACCGGCCTGCTCGGCTTTACGGCAATTCATTATCAGGTCCGTGTCCGGGTTTCCGAAACCCTCCTCGCTGATTATCAGGCCGTCTAGTCCAAGCATAGAGGCCAGTTTTACAGCGTAGGAGGAACTTCTCTTCTTGTCGGCCAGGGTCGTGTTCTCGTTGGTTATGATGCAGCCGATGAAGTTGAAGTCCTTGCCGTGCCGCTCGTACATATGCTTGATGATGGGGTTGTTGACATGGGAATACGTGCTGTTTTTGTCGCACGCCGATACGCAGTTCCCTGAAACGACAGCGCCGTCCATCACCTCGTTCGGGTGAATCAGGGTGGGGAGTATGCGCTTGGCGTCCACGCCGTATACGTAGGTATCGTGCAGAAGTCCCTGCGATTGAAGCATGTAGAGATATCCTACCCGCGGCAGGTCCGGAAACGCCGTCATTGCCTTTGCGAGTTGAGGCAGTTCGAAAGTCTCGACTACGTCTGCTTTCTGGCCTTTGGCTTTTTCCGCGAGGAAGTGAGCCGTTTTAAGGCCAGCCCTGCGACATGCGTCCTCGTAATCGTGTTTCTCGAGACCTTCCACCGGTTCAAACACCAGGACCACGTTGAAGGTCCCCGAAAAGGGCGTATACTCCGCGCCGGGACCCGTCATATCAACTATGCCTTCCTGGAAACCCACTATGGCTCCACAGGTCACCACCGCCGCTCCCGAAAGAACCAGGGTTTTACCGGAGCCGACAGGCTCCACGTCCCCGATGAATCCGGGAAAAACCTCTCCGCCGCCATCCAGTTTGCACCTGGGTTCCACGGCGTCCTTTACGGGAATGATGCGTATGCTTTCACCAGGTCGGGCGAGCTCAACGCTGACGCTCCTGAGCCGCTCGTCGGTGGAAAGAAGGTCCACGATCTCTTTGGTGTTGACCGTCAGAACACCGTTCGAAACACCCGTTACGTCGCCCTGCTCAAGGGAATTAGCGACTACTTTGTGTAGTTCCAGCTTCAATCCCTTTTCCCCCCTTTCCGTATCGAAATACGGCGACCGCTTCGTCGCCATTGGCTACAAGAGGTTTTCGGTCTTGGTTCGGATCGTCTCGGCGTTTGCATCCGCGCCGGTCACACGGTCGACTATCTCACCTCCCTTGTAGAACAGGAAGGTAGGAACACCCATGACCCTGAGCGCTATGACCTGTCTCCTGTTCTCGGCCACGTTCAACTTGCAGAACTTGACCTTTCCTTCGAACGACGCCGCGATCTCCTCGAACTGCGGCATAAGGGCCAGGCACGGTCCGCACTTGGGCCCCCACAGGTCGACCACGACGGGAATATCGCTCTGGACTACTTCGCTCTCGTAGTTTTCCTTCGTTACTTCTATCATTCCGTTCACCTCCTCTCGGGGTCGGATACACCGGCGATACACTCCTGCAATGTAGCTGTTTTCCACAAACCGTAGCGGTCAAGGCTTTCGTGTAACAGCGATATGTCCACAATGGCGAAATCTCTCTCGACAGACTCTGGAAGATCGCCCGGCTGCACCCTTGTCTTCTCGTATTTTCTGTAGACGGCCAGAGCGTCTTCGAGCAGGTTGACTGAATCGGCATCTAGTTTCGCGGGAAAAGCAACATCCGCCGCGGGCCGCGACAGAAGAACGGATCTGAATGGTTGCTGGTTTGGCTGGAAATTACCGTAAAGGGGATGAGTCAGGAGGCGCCACCCTGCGTGCACCCTGTCCCTGACCCTAACAAGAACATCCCATGCTCCTCCCTCTACGAGGGAAGCCATGGGGACCGGGGTGCGGTACAAACAGTTGTTTGTGAGGAATTCGTACTTCATAGACACGAAAAACCCCCTATTCCTCTTGTTGAATAGGTGGGTTCTCTGTCCAGACATCCCGCGGGAGTCTTCCCGCCGGCGTCCCGGCGCATTTGCGCCCGTCCAGAGACTCGTCCAGTTGCAATCCTTTCGCCTGAGAGATTCGTCCGCCCCGGACCTATCCGGACCGGACTTGCACCTTCGGCGCCCCCCTTCATTCTCTGGCACGATGGGAGGGTCTCTCTTGCAACCTTCATCCGAAAATGTAATCCGGGGATATTTTCGCATGAACACACCAAGCGGTCAACAAAAAAGCGGGGGCCCGAAGGCCCCCGGATAAAAGACTGCTACGAAACAGCTACCACTTGAGACCGGTGATAAAGATGTAGGCGATAGCCAGAGGAGCTACGACACGACAAATCCACAGCCAGGGCACGTAGAGACCGAAGGGCGCTGTTCCGCTGTTTTCCACTTCCTGCTTGGCTCCGTCGGTCCAGACCCAGCCCACGAACAGGGCGATAAAAAGGCCGCCGAGCGGGAGCAGGACGTTGGAGGCGATGAAGTCGGCCGAATCAAGAAAGTCGCGACCGGCGAATTTGGGAATAATTCCGGCAAGGCCAAGGGCCGAGGGGATACCGAGAAGGAAAATGACAACGCCCATGGTCCAGGCCGATTTGGCGCGGCTCCATTTCATTTCGTCCATGAAGTAGGCGGTAACGACCTCAAGCAGAGAGATGGCCGAGGTAAGGGCGGCCACAAAGAGAAGCAGGAAGAACAGGGCCGACCAGATAGAGCCTCCGGGCATCTGCCCGAAAACATTGGGAAGCGTGATGAAGGTAAGGCCGGGGCCCGCACCAGGCTCGATGCCAAATGCGAAAACGGCCGGGAAAATAACGAGACCTGCCAGGAAGGCCACCATTGTGTCGAGGAAGCAGACCTGCGCGGCCGCGCCGGGGAGGATCTCCTTCTTGCCAAGGTAGCTGCCGTAGGTGATCATGCAGCCCATGCCCAGGGAAAGAGAGAAGAAGGCCTGACCGAGCGCTGCACCCAGAGTGCCGCCTGTGATCTTTGAGAAATCGGGTTTGAGATAGAAGTTGATGCCCGAGCCGGCGCCCTCAAGGGTGACGGAACGGACGATCAGAACCAGCAGCAGCAGGAAAAGGGCCGGCATAAGGATTTTGCAGTATTTCTCGATGCCGCCGCCAATCCCCTTGTAGACGATGTAGATGGTGATGGCCATGAACAGGGCCTGCCAGGCTATGACGGTTCCGGGATTCGTGATGAATCCGACGAATACATCGGCGGCGGCGCCATCGGCGGCGGCGCCCATGAGCCCGGTAAATGATTTGACGATATAGGCCATTGTCCAGCCGGCGATGACGCCGTAGTAGGACAGGATGATGAATCCTGCGGCCACGCCCATCCATCCTACAAGCGGCCAGACTCCGCCTTTCAATTTCTTGAAGGAGCCTACGGCGTTAAGCTGAGCCGACCTGCCGATGGCGATCTCGGCGAGCATGACGGAGAAACCAATAATGAAAATAAGCGCGACATAAACAAGCACAAAAGCGGCGCCGCCGTTCTGGCCCACCATATACGGGAAACGCCAGATGTTGCCCAGCCCCACGGCGGAGCCGGCAGCCGCCAGAATAAACCC
>CAZBLL010000156.1:0-4491 GCA_964492625.1 uncultured Synergistaceae bacterium | reverse complement strand
CACCTCCGGAACATGTTGCCGTAACCGGCGTCGGGATACCTTTCAGCGTGCCGGATTATCGATTCTCCATAGTCGGTACCGTCAAGCAGAGCACTGGCAACCGCCGTAGTAAGCACCGTATCGTCGGTGAAGCAGGTACCCGGTGCAAACATTGTAAAATCACCGTTTTTTGTGCTGTTCCACTCATAGGCCGACCCAACGATATCTCCGCATAACGCGCCAAGCATATAGGCAATTCCTCCCCTGTCGCAAAAAATAGCCGAAACGCATCGGCTCTGAACTGGTTACTGCACCAATTGTACAAAAGCTCAGCGACAACTTGAGGGGGTTTTACCCGAAAGGAAAAAAAAGAAAGCGCCCCCGGGTTTTCGGAGGCGCTTGTAAAAAACGTGAAATGGCGCGCCGGACAGGAGTCGAACCCGTAACCTTCGGATCCGTAGTCCGATGCTCTATCCAATTGAGCTACCGGCGCGCGTTTTTGCGTTTCGCATGGCGGTGGGACAGGGATTCGAACCCTGGAGGGAGGTTTAAGCCCCCCTACTCGCTTAGCAGGCGAGTGCCTTCAGCCGCTCGGCCATCCCACCCCGCAACTCACGCGGGGACTATTCTATTCACCCTCACAGGCACTGTCAAGGCGAAAAACAGGCGAAACACAAACTCCAGATTTCTACTGCTCCTGACTTGCGTCCGCATCTGTTCCCGCGTCGACATCCGCAGAAGCGGCCTGTTCCGGAACCTCGAAAAAGTCCTGGTCCAGTATTTCGACATTCGCCTGTTCCCTCAGCTGGGCCAGCCATGCGTTCTGATTCTCCTTGGCCTTCTGCTCCACTATCATGGCTTCAACATCTCCGCTGACTTCGTCGTAGGTCAGGGTTCGTGCTTTCAGTTTTTCCTTTTTTATGACAAGGACCACGTCACTATCCGACAGAACGAGGGGATCACTGAGAGTATCCATTTTCAGGTCGGCGACAGGTTTAAGTCGGCCTTCCGTAAATTCCGACTGGGCCACGAAGGCTGCATCCCCCGAGGGAGTGAAATCGGATATATTCTCAGCCCATGTTTCCATGGCGTCATCCCAGGTGTTACCTTCCTCCATAAACGTGCGGGCGTCGGCGGCCGACGCTTCATCAACGAAACGTGCAAACAACACGTTTATTCCCTCGGGCTGCCTGAAGAAAAGATCTTTTGTCTGGTCGTAGAACTGCCTGGTTTCCTCGGGAGTTACCGAAACATCACCTACATGCTGCTGCAGCAGTTCCTGCTGGGCAAGCTGTTTGCCTATCTCTTTCCGGAGATCCTTCATGCTGATCTGGCTGTTTTCCATGTACTGCATGAATGCTTCCTTTGTGGGAAACTGCGATTCTATCCTGGCTACGGCTTCGTCGATATCCGATTCCGGGACTTCGATATCCGCCTCCCTGGCGGCCTGTTCCAGCTCATACTGAACCACGAACTGGTCGAGGACCGATTTTCTCATGGACACTATCGATTCAGGCGACAGGTCCGCCTGATTGTTGCGTTCGGCGTACTCCTGAACGGCCCTCAAGACCTGTGAAGCCATTATCTTCTGTCCGTCCACGGAAGCTATGGCAAAGTCACCCTCGGGTCCCTGCTTTGAGGGAGCCGCACCCCGTGACATGTACATTGCAAAGATCGACAGCACGAACACCACCACGACTACAAGCATGATGGCTCTTGTTTTCGTTCTGAGACTGCGCATCAACACTTTGAATTTTCCTCCTTGCGGGCGCCCCTGTTTTAGGCTCCCCCATTTTTCAAACGAGTCTAATAATACGTTCCCCGCACTGTGGTGTCAAAGACCCGGGGGCATCAGATATCAGCAAAGGAACCACCTGATTTTATCGAAACAGAAAGTGGGACCGCCAGTTCAAAAGCCTTTTCCATTTCATCAGCCAGAAGCAGGCTGATTCGTTCGCCGTTTTCCGACGGGGTCTCGCAGACAAGAGAATCGTGAACCTGGAGAACCAGCGGAGCGTCCAGTTTCTTTTTCCTGACGGCGCTGTCGAAACGTATCATGGCCAGTCGCGCTATATCGGCCGCTGTCCCCTGTATTGGCGTATTCACGGCGACGCGGTTTATGGCGCCCCCACCTCTTCCCTCTATGGTGGTAACTTCGCTCAGGGGGCGAACGCGGCCGAGCAGTGTTTCTGTGTAACCCCTCGCGACCGACTCTTCGGCGCTCTGTTTAAGGTAATCCCGGACCCTGGGAAAGGCGCCGAAGTAGCGCTCTATTATCTCCGAGGCTTCGTGTCTTCCTATTCCCAGTCTTCTTGCGAGGCCGTAATCTGTCATGCCGTAGAGCAAGCCGAAATTGACCATTTTGGCGTACTTTCTCTGTTCCGAAGAAATTTCTTCCCCGGGCGAATCGAATATTCGCCTGGCGGTTTCCGTGTGTATGTCCCTTCCATCCGCAAAAGCCTGTTGAAGCATCTTTTCTCCCGAAAGATGGGCCAAAACGCGGAGCTCTACCTGGGAATAGTCACCCGCCACGAAGGCCCTTCCCGGCGCGTGTGGAGTCAGGGTTTCCCTCAGTCTTTGCGCCCACCTTCCGTAGGCGGGTAGATTCTGAAGATTGGGGTCACGACTGCTTAACCTGCCGGTTCCCGTAACAGTGTGTTCCAATGTAGTGTGCACCACGCCGCCCGACCGGGTTCCGCATTTCAGGAGGGGCTGGACAAAGCCAGAGAACATTTTGGTTATCTCGCGATACTCAAGCATAAGAGAGGGGACTTCTGCTGGTTTTCCCGGAAGCGATGCCAGCGTCTCCAGAACGGAAACATCGGTGGAAAAACCCGTTTTCGTTTTCTTGACCGGCGGATAGCCCAGATGTTCGAAAAGAAGCCAGGCAACCTGTTTGGGCGAATTGAGGTTGATGTGAACTCCGGCCTTTTCATCGATGCTGTTCAGTATTTCCAGCGTCCTCTCCTCGAGATCGTCTCCCAGTTTGTGGAGTTTTTCCGTGTTCTGTCCCACGCCATAGAGTTCCATCCGGGCCAGAACCTCCGAAAGGGGGATATCCACCGTTCTCATAACTCTTTCGAGGCCTCTTCCTCTAATCTCTTCAGATAGTTGGCCCATAGAATATCTTATCGCCGTGCAAAGAGAGGCGAGAGAGCCTTCCCGCCCTGGTTCGGGATCATGCGAGGGCAGGTCGGGGTGCAGCAGGTAATGGGCTATCCTTGCATCCCATACGTTATCGGGTTGAGGGGCCAGGCCCTTGAGGGCGCAGCACAGCTCCTTGTACCCGGTCGTGACTATGGTCCCTTTTCGCCACCAGTCTGCGAGCTTTTCGATTATCCTCTGGTCTGGATCATCGGCGACCCATGTGTTTCCGGATTCATCCTGAAGACAGACGGCTCCAAGGGAAAACCCGTATGGATATTCGCCCCGACCTCGCCAGGCCATAAAAAGCCGCTCCTCCTCTAGAAGCCTATCCAGAGAAACGGCCACCGCTTCCGGTTCTTCGTCGACCGTCACAGAGCCTGGCTTCGGTGAATCGGAAGCCAGCTTCCGGGCCAGTTTGCTCAGAGCCAGGGTATCCAGTAGTTCGGCAAGTTCTTTGTCTCTGCGAACAGCCGGGCCAAGATTTTCCATATCGAGCGTTTCATTAAGGCGCAGCCTGGTGAGCTCCCTGCCCGAAAACGCCTGTTCCTTTCCGGCCTCCAGTTTCTTTTTGAGGGCATTAGGGTGCTCGTCTATCCTTCTGTACATCTCTTCCAGCGTCCCGCATTCGGCTAGAAGGCTTCGTGCAGATTTGTCGCCTATGCCTTTGACCCCCGGAATGTTATCAACCTTGTCTCCCACAAGAGCGAGATAGTCGGGCATAGACCCTGGACCAAAACCGTATTCCTCCCGGAACGACTCTTCAGTCCATTCCCTAAAGCTGCTTACGCCCTTAAGCGGTCTCAATACGATGACATTCTTTTCGAGAACCTGCAGCATGTCTTTATCGGCCGTAAGGACAACTACCGTTTTGCCCTGTTCAGCAGCCGCTCTCGCGGTTCCGGCAATAACGTCGTCCGCCTCCACACCTGCTTTTTCGACTACCTGGTACCCCAACAGGCGAGCAAAAGAACGGATATGCGGCATCTGGGCTTTGAAATCCTCAGGTGTAGGCTGCCTGTTTTCCTTGTAGGCTTCGTATGCCTCATGTCTGAACGTAGGACCTGGAGCGTCGAATATCACCCCTACCGAGTCGGGTTTCAGTTCTTCCACAACTTTTAAAAGCATGTTGGCGAAACCCAGAACAGCGTTGGTTGGCAGACCTTCGGGAGAGGTAAGTTCCGGAAGAGCATAGTAGGCCCTGAAAGCCAGGCCATGACCGTCAACGAGAAGCAAAAGATCTCTATTCACAAACACTCATCTCCACAACTGCATGGTTCCCCCTTATGGGGTATACTGCTGACCGATACAACATTTATAGGATACCATCTGGAAAGGATGAAACACATGACGTCTGAATCTCCCGTT
>CAZBLL010000155.1:0-4512 GCA_964492625.1 uncultured Synergistaceae bacterium | reverse complement strand
CCAAGTTCTCTGGCCTCATACCTGAAGATTTCAGCCAGATCTCCCTGATCCAGGTCACGCAGACGTGAAATACTCCACGCTCTTATTGCCAGCGGGAACCGCATTCTGCACCACAGGCATATATTCCCGAATTTCTTTTCGCGTTCGCATTCAATCGCCGCCGCTTCGGCGGCCAGGTCCCTTATGCGTCGTTTCAGGCCGGGAGGTCCATTTGTCTCCAGAAATGGAATAACCTCATGCCGTATCCTGTTCCTGGCGTAACTGGTGTCTTCGTTGGTCTCGTCGGTCATCCAGGAAACGCCCGCGTTCCTGAGCAGGTGCTGTAGGTCCTCCCTGGTGCATTCGATGACGGGTCTCGTTATTAAGCCATTCGTTTCCGCTATGCCTCTCAGCCCTCGTATTCCGGAACCTCTCAGGCAGTTGAACAGCACTGTTTCCACAACATCGTCCGAAGTATGGCCCGTTGCTATGAAACGTGTTCCCGTTTCCCGGGCGGCCTCTTTCAGGAAACCGTAGCGCTCTCTTCGGCCGGCTTCTTCCAGGGTTTCGCCTTTTTGCCTGAGATCGCCGATAGAGATGGTTTTGGATACGAAGTCGAGACCCCACTCCCCGGCAATTTTCCTTACAAAACCAGCGTCGCGAAAAGAGGTTGCTTCCCGCATGCCGTGATTAAGATGCGCGATGGCGAGCTTTCCACCCCAGACATACCTGAGGAGCCATAGCATGGCCATGGAGTCGCTGCCTCCCGAAACCGCGGCGAGTACTCCGGCGTCGCACTCCCACCATCCCTGCCGCAGGCCGGCGTTCCTGAACCGTTTACAGATGTCCGCTGTAACATTGTCGAAGAAACGCTTTTCGGGTTCAATTCCCATTACGTCAATCTCCCGGCCGCCACTACCTAAATGGCGGGAAACGGTGCGGCCCTACCCTTTCTTCTGTTGCCTCGACCAGCTGTCCTTCAGGGAAACCGTTCTGTTGAAAACGGGCGCCCCCTTGGCGCTGTCCTGGTCAACGCAAAAATAGCCATGCCGCAGGAACTGGAAACGCTCCATGGCGTCGGCTCCGTCCAGTGAAGGTTCAACAAGGCATTCATTCATTTTCACCAGGGACCGGGGATTAAGGTAATCCAGATACTCTTTCCCCTCTTCCATTTCATCCATATTGCGAAGCGTAAACAGGTTCTCGTAAAGGCGAACTTCCGCGCGCACGGCGTTTTCGGCAAAGACCCAGTGCAGTGTCCCCTTCACCTTTCGGCCATCGGGTGATTCGCCGCCCCTGCTATCGGGGTCGTATACACATCGGAGCTCCGCAATGTTTCCGTCGCTGTCGCGCACCGCTTCCCTGCAGGTAATGAAATAGGCGTGTTTAAGCCGCACTTCTTTTCCGGGCGACAGGCGGAAATATTTGGAAGGGGGATCCTCCATGAAATCGCCGCGCTCTATGTATATTTCTCTACCAAACTGTATCTTCCTGGATCCGGCGTCGGGGTCCTCCGGGTTATTCTGTGCTTCGAACTCTTCGACCCTACCCTCCGGGTAGTTTTCTATAACAACTTTGATCGGGTCAAGGACAGCCATGCGCCTTTCGCATGATCTGTTCAGTTCCTCTCTGATGCAGTATTCCAGAAATTCTATGTCCACCATGCTGTTGGCCTTGGAAACACCAATCTCCCGGCAAAATCTGCGTATGGATTCAGGTGTATATCCGCGTCTGCGGAGGCCGCTTACCGTCGGCATCCTTGGATCGTCCCATCCGGACACATAACCGTTTTTCACCAGTTCCAGCAGTTTCCTCTTGCTCATCACGGTATAGCTCATGTTCAGTCTTGCAAACTCATACTGCCGCGGCCGGCTCGGCGTTACTACGTTATCGAGAAACCAGTCATACAGGGGTCTGTGGTCCTCAAACTCAAGTGTGCATATGGAATGAGTAACACCCTCGATGGCGTCCTCGTAGCCATGAGCGAAATCGTACATGGGATAGACACACCATCTGTCACCCGTCCTGTGATGCGACTGATTCAGTATCCTGTACATCACGGGATCTCTCATATTCAGATTCGGATGGTCCATGTCTATCTTCGCCCGCAGAACACATACGCCATCTTCGAGTTCTCCGCCAGTCATCTTATTGAACAGCTCGAGATTTTCCTCCACTGGCCGGTCTCTCCACGGAGAGGGAACGCCCGGTTTCGTAAGGGTGCCACGGTTTTCCCGTATCTCTTCCGCGCTCTGGTGGTCTACATAGGCCTTGCCGTTTTCTATCAGCTCAATCGCCCAGGCGTAAAATTGCTCAAAGTAATCCGAAGCATAGGCCAGTTTTGCCCACGAAAAGCCCAGCCATGCCACGTCCTGCTTTATAGACTCTACATATTCGGTCTCTTCCCTGGAGGGATTGGTGTCGTCGAAGCGGAGGTTGCATTCCCCGCCGAACTGTTGAGCCATAGAGAAGTTCAGGCATATGGACTTGGCGTGGCCGATATGGAGGTATCCGTTTGGTTCCGGGGGGAAACGCGTAATAACCCTGGAGACACGTTTCGCTTCAATGTCGTCCCGGATAATTTGCTCGATAAAATGTCCCGTGGTCTGGTTCATCTTTTCCATATTCATCTCATCCGCCTTCTTCGAAAATCTACGGCGACTATTGTAACAGTTTCAGCCGTTTGCGTTCCGGAGATTTCGGGTTAATCGATGGAACGGTACAATAAAAAAAACGGAAGCAACGGCTTCCGTTCTTGTATTACATTAAATTCTGATTGGTGGCGGTGACTGGAGTCGAACCAGTGACCCTGCGGGTATGAACCGCATGCTCTCGCCAGCTGAGCTACACCGCCAGGAAATTGGTTGCGGGGGCAGGATTTGAACCTGCGACCTTCGGGTTATGAGCCCGACGAGCTACCTGACTGCTCCACCCCGCGATATAATGGCTCTCTGGTGCCGGGCGCGGGAATCGAACCCGCACGGACTCTCGTCCACAGGATTTTAAGTCCCGTGCGTCTACCACTTCCGCCAGCCCGGCCAGCGGGGAATATTATATGCATGGGGCGACGGCCCGTCAACCCGGAAAATAAACCAATAATCACAATCAGGCTTGTGCTGTTTCAATAGCATTGCTACAATAAGTTAAAGCACATTATTGGCAAAGGGGGGAAAGGCATGGCGGAAAAATGGAAAGACCGGCTGACCGATCAACTTTGCAAGGCGACCCTTTCTTTGAAGTCAGTGGATGACGTTTATTGTTTTCTGGAAGACATAGCCACTATCGGGGAAATAAGGGCGCTGGCTCAAAGGCTCGAAGTAGCCAGGCTTTTGAGTGAAGGGTTCACCTATCCGCAGATAGCCCAGCAGACAGGGGCTAGTACTGCAACGATAAGCAGGGTCAAGAAATTTCTCGAATACGGCTCAGACGGATACAAACTGGTACTGGAAAGGCTTAAGGAAAAAGAATAGGCTTCCGGTTCGGCTCTTAAGGGTGGGCCCCCTCATGGAAGGGGGCCCGTCGTTTTACCCCAGCAACCTGCAGAGCAGACTCCTTCTCGCTTCCATTGCCCCCGTGGGGCACATCTCATGACAGCAGAGACACCTTACGCAAGCGTTCGTATCTATCACAGGCCTGCCCGACTCAAAATGAATGGCGTTTGCAGGGCACACCTTTTCGCAAATTCCGCATCCAGTACAATTCTCCGGCTTTAACCGGGGATACAGATATACCATTTTATGAGCCAGCCCCCTGAGGCCGGTCGGGACAAGCCGCAACCGGGACGAGGACTTTCTGAAGCCCGGGCAGACCAGATCATTCCAGTCGGCCCCTGTCAGTTTGATTTCGTCCATTGATGAAGGGCCCATCCCTCGCTGCGCTGCTACGCGCAAAAGAGGAATTGAAAAGGGGTCAGCGTAACCCATAATGACGGCTCCCGCAACATCGACGGCAAGAGCGTTGTCCGAAGCCAGCAGCCAGCCGGTATGTATAGGTGATCCATGCGAAGGACCGTCTCCCTCCATGGAAACCACAGCGTCGAGCACGCAGTAATCCGGAATCTTCGCGGAAAAGATATCGACCACCGCGTGAGAAAGCCTGTCAAGAGAAATGGCCGAATGCGCCTTCTTGCGGGTATCCGTATCGGCCATTCCAAACATGTTCTTCAGGCAGCCGGTGATCTCCGTTTCAACGTGTGTTTTAAGACGGGCTACGCTGATCAGGGTGGAGGTATCCAAAGCCCTGGAGGCTATTCTCACAACACTCAGAGCCGCCCCTTCCGACGGCTCGACCTCCGTGTATCCTCTATCCGAAAGAAGGGAAAGCCCCGTCCCTTTCGTTTCAGCAAGCGCCCTGAATCCCGTTTTACGGAACAGTTCTTCCTTCTGGTCAAGAAAGATGTATCCGGGGGTGTCGGCAATATGTATTTCAGCTACCGCGCCGCCCGTTCGTATTCTGTCGATGAAGGCGTCAACCACCCGCGGATGCGTTGATGCCGCTTGCTCCGGAACCCCGGGGGGCAGGAGGATGACCTTT
>CAZBLL010000154.1:0-4528 GCA_964492625.1 uncultured Synergistaceae bacterium | reverse complement strand
CCGGAGGCGGCTTCCAGGGGGGAACCGTCCTGGCGACCTTCACGGTTCTCATGTGCGTGGTCTACGGTTCTGGTTTTGAATCCACGCATCTGCCGCCATGGAAAAAGGACCTTCTGGAATCCGCGGGGGCTCTTCTTTTCGCGGGAGCAGGGCTGTTCGGCGTCGTCGCTGGAACGGGCTTCCTTTCGAACCTGTCAGCAGGGTTCCCGTCGGGCGCACCGGGGTCCCTTCTCAGCGCCGGGTCTATACCTGTTCTGAATGTCGCCGTCGCCCTCAAGGTGGGCGCCGGGCTTTCCACTATTTTCTACTGCATGATAAACATGGTTGAAGTAGACCAGGGGATAAACTGATCATGTTATTGCTGGGATACTCTTCGGCGGTTGCCATTTTCTGTACGGGGCTGTACACCATCATGGCAAGGCGAAACCTTTTCAAGACCGTAATCGGTCTGTCTCTCATGGAGGCCGCAGTTCTTCTGGTGATCGTCACTTCGGGATTCATACCAGGCGGGGTCCCGCCCATAGCTCCGTTCAGGGGCGCCGCCGTCAATCCCCTGCCGCATGCCTTTACCCTTACGGCCATCGTTATCGGCGCAAGCGACATAGCCCTGGCGCTCGCCTTTATCGTTAAACTGAACAGACACTACAGGACCGCCGACATCGACAAGATAAGGGGGCTGCGTGGATGAGCCTCGTTTTCGCAGTTCTGACACCGCTTCTTTGCGCTTTTCTGATACCTGTCTTTCATCTGATCTTGAAGACCCTGCCGGTATACCTCATCGGCGTTATGGGACTGGCTTCGTTGGCGTCCTCCCTGGCGGCGGCTTACACGGGATGGGTTTCACCTGCGGTTTCGCTTCTGGGCGGGTGGCCTCCCGCCCTGGGAATTGCTCTCGTGGCCGACAGGTTCGCCGCTCCTTTCCTGCTGCTTACCTCTTTGGGGACAGCGACATCTCTTGTCTGTTCACTTGAGAAGTACGGGGGAGAACCCTGGAGATATTACGCCATTTTCTTTCTGCTGGCTGCGTCGATGAACGGAATTCTCCTCACAGCCGACCTCTTCAACCTTTTTGTCTTCTACGAGATATTCTCCGTCGCCGCCTACCTCATGGTGGCCTCCTCCATGTCATGGCAGGCCATGGAAGCCGGACTAAAGTATCTGGTGCTGGGAACCATCGGCGCACTGTTCATCCTTCTGGGAACAGCTTTTACTTTCATGGCCACCGGCATACTGAACATGGCGCTTTTACCGGAGGCTCTTTCAACTGTTCCCGGGGAGACCCTTACGGTCATCGCCACATGTCTGGTTCTGGGTTTTGCCCTTAAGACAGGGGCGTTTCCGGTGCATTTCTGGCTGCCCGACGCGCACTCCTCCGCTCAAACCCCGGTAAGCGCCATTCTTTCGGGAGCTCTCGTCAAAGTATCCATCTACGCTTTGACAAGGACCTCCTGTCTTTTTTTTCTCTCGAACGGCGCTGGTGTTTTCGGGGTAATAACGATCATGGGTGTCCTGTCCATACTTGGAGGACACCTTATGGCCTTCAGGCAGGATGATCTGAAAAGATTGCTGGCTTTCTCTACTGTCGCCCAGATCGGATACATTCTTGTCGGTGTGGGATGCGCCAGCGCCGCAGGAATAGCCGCAGCTGTTTTCCACGCCGTGAATCACATGCTCATGAAGATGGGTCTGTTCATTACAGGCGGCGATATCTGCGACAGCACCGGAACAAGAAGCATTAACGCGATGAAAAACACGGGGGGCAAAGCTGCCGCAAGTGTTGCGATGTTCACGATTTTCGCCGCAGCGATAGTAGGTGTTCCACCACTTAACGGTTTTATGAGCAAATGGTTCATAATGCTTTTTTCCGTAAATTCGTCAGGGCTCTACCCCGCCCTGACGATCGCCGCGGGAACGATTATATCCGCAGCTTACTACTACAGGGTAGTTTCGGCCCTCGTGTCGCCCGGCGGGCGCCGCCATACCGCCTCGCTCCGCAACAACGGCCTCAGCCGGCCCAATGTTTCCGCATCATCCGTAATCACAGGCGCTTTCGCCGTTCTCTGTCTCCTTTTAGGGGTAATGGCCCTCTGGCCGTCGATGCAGAACTGTTTTCTGTCCATAGGCGAGGCAGCCGTCGACATAGAGGGCTACGCAAGGCTGGTGCTGGGTAAATGATGTTTTCCACGGCAATCGATCCTTTTTCTCTGACATTCGCGGCGCTGGCCGTCTACCTTACGCTTTCGGTTTCCATCTACACACCGGGCTACGACGATCATATGAGCGGATACGGCAGATTCATTTCCAGCACGTTTCCCTGGATATTCTGCCTCTTTTCGTGCCTGGGTGTTGTTTCGGGAAACTGGTTTCTTTTTACGATCTTCGTTGAACTCGCATCGTTGTCGCTGTTTATCATGATATCCATCAGCGACCCGGGCGCGGCCAGGCTGTACCTTCTGTCTCAACTCGCCGGTGCAAGTTTGTTGCTGACCGGAACGGCTCTGCTGTATTCCACCACCGGTTCAACCGCGATCGGGCCGGTCCCACGCAACTGTCTGTGTCTGTTTTTTCTCGGCCTCGGAATAAAAGCAGCGTTCCCGGTGCTGCACTTCTGGCTTCCGGCAGTACACAGCAGGGCCGCTACGCCCACAAGCGCGCTTCTTTCCGGTTTTGCAGTAAAATTAGGGGTTTTCGGAACAGGAAGGCTGGTTTCGGCCGATACCGGGACAACGCTTCTCATGCTGGGATCAATAATGGCGGTATACGGTGTAGCAAAGGCGCTGATGCAACATGACGCCAAGAGACTTCTCGCTTATCACACTATAAGTCAACTCGGTTATGTAGTTGCAGCTTTCGGCGTGGGGACCCCTCTGGGTTTCGCCGCCGGTTTTTTCCATGCTATTGCTCACGGGCTTTTCAAGGCGCTTCTGTTCCTGTCTACGGGGTCGCTGGAAAAGATTTACGGAACAAAAGACCTGACGCAGCTTGGGGGCGCAACCAGGACAACGCCCATGACATTTGTTTTCTTTCTCATCGGCGCACTTGCCATTTCCGGCTGTCCCGGTTTCAGCGGATTCGCCAGCAAGGCAATGATCAAGGCCGCTCTACACCAAAGCGGCAATACAACATGTTACTGGATACTGCAGGCTGTCGGAGCAGGCACCGTCGTTTCTTTCTGCAAAATGGGTTATATGGCTTTTCTTGGCAAAACATCAGATCTGGCGGTAACGTTGTCGAAACAACAGAAGGGAAAAACGAACGGCGTACACAGGAACCTGGGCATGACGCTACCCGCCGTTGCAACAGTTGTTCTGGGACTGGTCCCGGGCTTCTTTGCAAGGTTGGGCGGACTTGAGACACATTACCTTTTCAAAACAGCACACATACTGTCAGCAGCAGCCACCCTGGCCCTGGGTCTTGTCTTGTTCGTTTTTCTGAGGAAATGGCTTGAAAGTGAAAAAGGCGCCATTCCCGATGCGGACATGCTTATAGAGAAGGGCGTGGTCGTATTCGGGTATATCTGCTCAGCGCTCCAGACGGCGCATTGCGGAATGCTCAGATTCTACATAGCAGTGACTGTTGGAGCCGGGATAGTCCTTTCTCTGCTGCTGAGATAGGCGCTGTCCCGACAAGGGCACACCCCTTATCGCTGTTCCCTGCGCAGGTTCGCCTACTCGCCAAAACAGCGCCGGGGGTTTACGGCAAGCGGTTTTCTTCAGGATTCCCGCCCTCTATATAGGACCAGGCCTTTTCAACTTCGGAGACGTCAAAGTATTTTTCTCCAAAAACCATTCCGTCCAGCTTTATCAGGAGTTCCTCCCACTGTTTGTTCCCGACTACCGCCATGCGGTCGAACTTTTTCAGGTTCCGGAGTAGCCATTTGCTGTCTTCGTACATCGCCTTGAGCGTAGGATATTCCATTTTCTCTATGACCATAAGCCAGCTGATCGTTCCATATTTCCGGATAGCCTCGTCGAGAACAGGGATCACCGATTCGATATCTTCGGCTGTAATCCTGCCTCCGCACTCCAGGCCAAACACATTGTCGTGGCTGCGTTCAAGAATCTTCATCACGACGCCTCTCTCCTCTCGAGTTCATTTATTTCCCACATGGTATCAGCCTGATAAAACTATACCACGCAAATCGAGCTCCACGACTGGAGAGATTACAGATCAGGCGCTTCTCGCCGAAGTCCTTTTCCTCTGGCTTTCGTCCAGGATCGCCTTGCGTATCCGTATGGAAGCAGGGGTTATCTCGACCAGTTCATCCGATGCTATCCACTCTATGGCTTTTTCCAGGGTCACCGTCCTTGGAACATCCAGTTTTATGCCCAGATCCTTGGTCGAAGCCCTGTGGTTGGTGACCTGCTTTTTCTTGGTGGGGTTACAGACCATATCGCCGGGTCTTGCGCTTTCACCTACGACCATTCCCTTGTACACCTTATCCATTGGCTTGATAAAGAGCACACCCCGCTGCTGAAGGTTTTCAAGCTGGTAGCCCGTTGCCTCGCCGGTTTCAAGACTGATCATC
>CAZBLL010000153.1:0-4528 GCA_964492625.1 uncultured Synergistaceae bacterium | reverse complement strand
GGGCTTGGAAGGACCGGCAAAATGTTCTCATTCGAACACTCCGGTATTGTTCCCGACATAGTGACCATGAGCAAGGCGCTGGGTGGGGCGGGGTTCCCTATATCCGCCATTGCCTACAGGGAAGAGCTGAACACCTGGCCTCCGGGCAAATCGATAGGCACATTCCGCGGCAATATGATAGCCTACGCCGCAGGCGCGGCTGGTCTGCAGTGGATGGTGGACAACAGGGTTCCCGAAAGGGCCGCGGAACTTGGAAACAGGGCCATGGTTCGCCTCAGGGAAATGGAAAAGAATCTCAAATATCTCGGGGAGGCCAGGGGCGCGGGTCTGATGATAGCTCTTGAGATCGTAGAGGATAAAAAGACCAGAAAGCCGGCGACTGACCTGACCAAAAAGCTACGGAAATACGCTCACCAACGCGGGGCCATGATAGAAGTGGGCGGCCACCATAACAACGTGGCCAGGCTTCTGCCGCCGCTGGTTATTACCGAAGACCTTCTGATGAAGGGGATAGACATACTGGAAAGCGTTTTGCTGGACCTGGAAAACGGCAAACTGTAGAACAGGTCAAGGGCCGGGGGAAACCCCGGCCCTTTTCATGGTGTCTACTGTCGCCCGAGAAGGTTTTCGAGTTCGTCGAGGGCTTCCTTGAACAGCTCGAGGGTCTGTTCAACAGGTTCTGGCGAAGTCATGTCAACGCCCGCGTTTTTGAGTACGTCGATAGGCCATGCCGATTCTCCCCTGCCCAGAAATTCCAGGTAGCGTTTCCTCGCCGGTTCGCCCTCTTCTAAAATGCCCCGGGAAAGGGCTGTGGCCGCCGAGTAACCGGTGGCGTACTGATAAACGTAGAAGGGCGAATAGAAATGAGGTATCCGCGACCATTCGTTGCGGATCCTTTCATCCTTTTCAATGGTGGGTCCGTAGTATTTTTCGTTGAGGTCCAGCCAGAGAGAGCCCAGGGTGTCGGCCGTAGGGGCCTGACCTTCGGCCACCATATCATGGGCTGAGCGTTCGAATTCGGCGAACATGGTCTGCCGGAACACTGTGGTGCGTATCTGCTCAAGCAGGTAGTTCAGAAGAAAGATCGACTCCTGTCTGTTTTGGGCCTTTGATCGCAGAGAGCGAAGCAGCAGAGCCTCGTTTGTGGTGGAGGCCACTTCCGCGATAAAAATGGAGTGCCCGGCGTAGATGAACGGCTGGTGGATGTCGGAATAGTGCTTGTGGAGCGCGTGGCCCATCTCGTGGGCCAGAGTGAAGACGTCGCGGATCTTGCCGTTGAAGTTCAGCAGAACGTAGGGGTGCACCGGCCAGGTTCCCCACGAATATGCGCCGCTTCTTTTCCCTTTGTTTTCGTAAACGTCTATCCAGCGTTCTGAAAACCCTTTTGAAAGCGTTTTACAGTAATCCTCTCCCAGAGGGTGCAGTCCCTCCAGCACCATTCCACAGGCTTTTTCCCAGGAAATGTTTGAGTCGGGTTCCTCCACAAGGGGTGCGTACAGGTCGTACATGGCTATCTGTTTAAGGTCCAGAGCCTGTTTTTTAAGTGATACGTATCGGTGAAGCAGATTCAGGCGGCTGCTTACGGCGTCCACCAGGCTGGTGTATACGGATACCGGAATGTTGTTGGCGAAAAGCGAGCTTTCGAGGGCCGACGGATAGTTCCTGGCCGAGGCGTAGAAGCGGCCGGACCTCAGTGTCGCGCCAAACGACGCCGCAAGTGTGTTTTTGAAAGAGCCGTAGGTGTCGAACAGTTTTTCGTAGGCGTCTTTACGCACGGCCCTGTCGCGCGACTGCAGGTATACACCGTACAGTTCTTCGGTAAGAGGCGCGCCTTCGCCCTGTTCGTCGACTATGTCGGGAAACGTCATGTCGGCGTTGGTAAGCATGGAAAAAATAGTCTCGGGCGCATTGGCCATTTCTCCCGAACCAGCCAGCAGGGCTTCTTCTTTTTCCGAAAGAACGTGTGGTCTCTGCCGGATTATCCGTTCAAGGAAAAATCGGTAATGTTCAAGACCCTTTTCGGATTTCATAAATTCTTCGATACGATCGGTCGGAATTGCAAGTATTTCGGGCATGATGAACGACTCGGCTTCCGAGGCCGCCACGGCAAGAGACGTGGCTCTGTCGGCCATGGCGCGGGCGGTGTTGTCGCGCGTGTCCTGGTGGCTTTGCATGTGAGCGTACACAAATATCTTCCCCAGGAGTTCTCCCATTTCGTCGGAGAGCTTCAGACACTTGAGCAATGAAGCCGCGCTTTCGCTCAGCGTTCCTCTCAGGTCGCCAGCCGTTCTTATCATTTCGCCTGAACGGGAAAAGGCTTTTTCCCATTGATGGTCCGTTTCAAAAAGATCTTCCAGTCTCCAGGTAAACCGGGGGTCGAGATCGTTCCGTTCAAGGGTTTTGGTTTTGCCGGGCATATGGTGTCTCCTTTCAGGGTGTCTCTGTATCTGTTTTTTGAGGTAGAATGGCAATGCGGGCTGCAAATCACGGTAATTCGCGCGTGTGTAAGCTCGCCCGGAAATAGTATCACAAAAAATGTTGACAGACCGGTCGGTCTATGAGAGAATCCACGCAGACTGACCAGTCGGGCTGCATTCAGGCCGACGCAAAAAAGGGGGTAGATATCATGAAACGGCATATCCGGAAGGCCTGCGGGGTTGTTACCGCTCTTGTCCTTGTGGCGATTTTTGCTTCGATGTCGGCGGCGGCGCCGGTAACATGGTGGTACAACATGAGGGTCCACGGAACCAGATATCTCTATAACCAGGGAACGGGCCAGGTCGAGGAAAAACAGCTTTACAATTCGGGCCTTGGCAAGATTACGTTCGACCCCAATTATCGTGGGGGCAAGGCGTTTGTACAGACTTCCGTATTGTCGTTCCCGGAGGTGCAAAGAAACGGAAATCACTTCAGCGGCACGCGGATTTACGCGGGCATGGTGTACGAAATAGAGGGAACCTTTTCCGAGCAGACGATAAGCGGAAACGTCGATATCAGCGATCCTTCGGCCGTCGGCAACAAGGGGTATTACAAGTTCCATTTCAGCGGTAAAAGGAAGCAGTAATATTGTTGCGCGAGGTTTTTAAGGAGTTACCGGTGAAACACAAAACATGGGGAGGAGTGAGAAAATCATGAGAAAGAGCATAGTGATCAGCCTGCTTTCGGCGTTTCTTCTGGCCGCGTTCGCGGGTGGGGCCATGGCGCAGGACATATCGGGTTCCTGGACGGTAACCCTCCACGGGTACAATTATTTCACTGATCGTTCTCCTTCGAAGGTCGCCATCAATCAAACTGAAACCACCATGGAGGTAGAACAGAGCGGAGACAGAGTTTCCATTACCTTCGGAGGGTTCGCAGGGGTTTCCTCGGCCACCATTTTCAAGGGCGCCGTAGGACAGAACAAGTTCGTGGCAACCTGGTGGTACCAGGGTTATCCTCATGAAACCAAGGTTCTTACCGGATTTTATTCGCAGCAGACGGGCAATATCTCAGGGACCATGCTTTATCCGCGGGCGGCCGACAAAGACGGCCTGGTTCCCGGATGGGTGGAAGTAAAGTTCGTAGCCAAAAGAACGCTGGAGCCGGTAGTCATTCCACAGCCTCAGCAGCCGCTGACGCCGGTTGAACCGGTAAAACCGCAGACGATAGACCCGCAGGTCATCAAACCGGTCAAGCCGGTGATACCCGGAAGCCTGATCGTACCCGTAAAGGAAGACTGTATTTCCTTCAACTACCAGACGGCTGAAGTGAAAAATGTAAATGGTCGCTGGAAGATAGTGGACGGCAATATGTGGCTGCTGGATTTTGGAGGCAACAAGACCGAGGCCGACAAGGCGCTGAAGGTCATAAAGAGCTACCAGTTGAATCAGCAGTGCTTCGTAGGCAGGCCCGACCCGTCCATGCGGTATTGGCTTGTCAACGGCCAGGCGCCGATAGGTACGCTCCCGGGGAGCGACAATATCGGCTTCAACCCCGACAATATCGAGGTAAAACAGATCAACGGCCGCTGGAAGATAGTGGAAGGCAGCCACTGGATACTGGATTTCGCCGGAAGCGAGAACGAGGCTCGCACAGCCTACAGCATCATCAAGAAATATCAGTTCAATTACATCTGCTTCGTCGGCAGGCCCGACCCATCAATGATCTGGTTCTGCAAGGAATAGCTCTGGAAAAGTACAACAAAACAACAGGAAGCGGCGGGGTGAGCCCCGCCGCTTTTTTAATGCTGTAGAATTGTTTCCGGCCTATGCAGTTTTACCTGTACATAAAAGCCGCAGATACTATGGGGGATTGTTATGCCGAATATGCTTGGCAAAAAATATACCACATTCAGCACTCCGTTCATCTACTGGTACGAGGACCCGTATAATCAGGAACCCCGCATTATTACAAGGGCGGAATTTGAGGAAAACGCGCTTAAGGCCGCCGGTGTTTTGAGGCGTTTCGGTCTGAAGCCCGGCGACAGGTTCGTAAACGGTTTTGGACGCAACGACCCGGCCGACTTGTTTTTCCGCAGGGCCTCCGCGCT
>CAZBLL010000152.1:0-4559 GCA_964492625.1 uncultured Synergistaceae bacterium | reverse complement strand
CGCAGAGGGGCAGGAAGGGCGTTGAACCCGTAAACGGGAAGGGCAAGAAGACGATGGCGGATGGCGGACATCGGATGGCCGAAAAGGCTTTAAGCCGGTAAATGCCCCATGAAAAGAGGCCGGGGGAAGAATACCCCGGCCCCTGGGTGTTGCAATATTACAGGCAATAAAACCGCTGCGCTAGATGCAGGCGGGTTCGCGGAAGAGGTCGCCTTCTTCGAAGCGGCAGAAGCGGAAGTTGTGAACGTCGATGAAGGGCTCTTCGCCCATGATGATCTCGGTTACTATCCTGCCGGCGGACGGGGCGAACTGCAGCCCGTGGCCGCTCCACCCGGCGTCGATGATGAAGTTGTCCACCGGGGTTTTGCCCAGAATGGCCTGCTCATCGGGGGTTATGCCATAGGGTCCGGTCCACTGACGAACGACCCTTACGCCGGAAAGGCAGGGCATCTTGGCGACGACTCTCCGGGAGACTTCTTCAAGAAAGTTCCAGGAACCGTAGTAACTGGTGTCCTTTTTCTCGTTGGGGTTGCCCCATCCCAGCATAAAGGTGCCGTTGGGACACTGTTTCCAGTAGCTGCCGTCGTCGAGGCACAGGGTCATGGGGTGCTTCATGCGTTCGACGGGTTCGGTGATGAGTATCTGGTGGCGTTCGGGCTGGATGGGAATCTCGAGGTTGCACCATTTGCCCACCTCGGGCGCCCAGGCGTTGGCGGCGCAGACAACTGTTCCCACTTCCCAGTCGCCTTTGGATGTTTTTACTCCCCAGACCTTCTGGCCGTCGGACATGAGGCCTGTAACTTCGGTTTTTGTGTGAATTTCAGCGCCTTCGCGTCTGGCGGCGTCGCCATAGGCAAAGGTCATTGTGTGCGGGTTTACGTGTCCGTCCTTCTGGTTGAAGCTGGCGCCCAGCATACCCTCTACCTTGAGGCCGGGAGCCACTTCCTTGATGCCTGCCGGGTCGAGAATTACGGAATCCACGCCCAGGGAGTTCTGCAGGGCTACATTCTTTTTAAGCTGATCGAGCTGCGAATCGCTGTAGGCTATCCACAGGTAACCGGCGGGGTCGTATTCGAGGTCCGCCTTGTAGCCGAGTTCTTCCTGCAGGTGCGGAATTTTTTCCATGTTGTAGATGGCCAGCCTGCAGTTGATCTCGGTGCCGAACTGGTAGCGCAATCCCGCGGCGCTTCTACCGCTGGAGCCGGAGGAAAGATAGTCTCTTTCAAAGAGAACCACTCTTAACCCTCGTTTTGCAAGGTGATAGGCAATTGAACAGCCGTGTACCCCGCCGCCGATAATCGCGACATCCGCCGTGTTGCTTCCCATGGACGTGCCCCTCCCTCAATTTGCCTCAATTTCCATGCGTGCATATAATCTTAAAGGCGAAATTCCTATATACTGTTGCCGATTGTATTGATATATCACATCCTAGTCAAACGATTCTCGTAACCTTTGGTACGTACACAAGGCATCACTAAACCATATTCCACAAAGGAGGCGCAACATATGCAGTTTGAACGTGCGACGGCGGTAGTGGATACGCATACCGGGGGCGAGCCGACACGCATTATTATCGGGGGCGGTCCGTTCCTCAAGGGCAAGACGATGGGTGAGAAATGGACGTATCTGAAAACGGAACTTGGTGATTTCAGGGATTTTGTTATGCACGAGCCCCGGGGTCATTCGGACATGTTCGGCGCTTTTCTGACGGCGCCGGTGAGGGAAGACTCGCATTACGGCGTTATGTTCATGGATTCGGGCGACGGCGTTTCGATGTGCGGCCACGGCTCGATAGGAACGGCGCATACGCTTGTTGAAATGGGCATGGTTCCGCGCACGGAGCCTGAAACCGAGGTTGTTCTGGATACACCGGCGGGCCAGATAAAACTGAAGGTGGAATACAAAGACGGCGTGGTAGGCGACGTTACGCTGGCGAACGTGCCGTCTTTCGTTTACAAACGCGACGTTGAACTGATGATTCCGTCGCTGGGGCAAAACGTCAGCCTGGATATCTGCTACGGCGGCAATTTCTTCGCCATAATCCACGCCGACCAGCTGGGGCTGACTCTGGAACGCGAGGAGGTTCCCAAACTGCTGTCGCTGGGGCTTGAGGTCATCCGCGAGGTAAACGACAAGGTTAAGGTGCAGCATCCGACGGAAAAGCACATAAACACCGTTGGGCTGGCGGAGTTCAGTTTGGAGCGCCCCGGCAAGGCCACCAAGAATTGCGTTATTTTCGGTGAAAGCAATGTGGACCGCTCACCCTGCGGCACGGGGACATGCGCCAAAATGTCGTGGCTCGCGGCTATGGGCAAACTGAAACCGGGCGAGATATTTGAGCACGAGAGCGTTGTGGGAAGCGTTTTCCGAGGCTCGTACAAACCGGGGCCAAAGCTGGGCGAGTTCGATACGATTCTGCCCTTTATCAAGGGACGCGCCAGTATTACGGGGTTCAATTTCCTGATGAAGCAGAAGAACGATGAGATGGGAAACGGGTTTTTGTTGCCGAAATAAACGAAAAACAGGGGACAGGAGGCAGGGAACAGACAGGAAAGGCGATGAACCGGTAAACGGTGAACGGTAAACGGGAAAAGCAGGAGACAAGGAGTCAGGAGACAGGACTCAGTAGCCGTGAATCGTGAACCGAAAAAACCAGGAGACAGGAGACAGCAAGATCAAAGGCAAAACCAGTTTTCACCACAGAGGACACAGAGAAATACCAAACCTTATTCTGTGTAGAACCAAAACAATCTGGGTGTCATTCCGAGAAATCGCGTAGCGATGACGAGGTTGAAAATCCGCCTACCGGCGGAGAGAAATCTGGGTCTTCGCGGCCTGGTGAGGCGTAAGACGTGAGACGAAAAAGCCTGTCATTCTGAGGCCCACAGGGCCGAAGAATCTCGGTGTTGAACTCCCTGTCTCCTGTATCCTGCTTCTTGCCATCGGCCATCGTCTCCTTGCCTCTGCCTTTTCTGCCTGCTGCCAGCTGTGCAAGCTGCTTTAACCGCCTCACTCCTAACCCCTCTACCCCTCACGGGTCTTTGGCGGTTACAGCTTCACGGTTCCTTTTTGAATGACCCTGAGGGCGGCGTCGGTTGCGGCGGGGTCATACAACGTTCCGCGGCCTTTTGATATTTCGTTCAACGCGGCCTCCGGGCCGGGCGCGGTGCGGTGGGGCCGGTGGGAGCACATGGCCTCCAGAACATCGGCGACGGCCAGCACCCGGGCCTCGGGCAATATCGAATCGCCCATCAGTCCGTTGGGGTATCCGCTGCCGTCCAGACGCTCGTGATGCTGCCGGATTATGTCGGCCACGGGCCAGGGGAAGGATATATCCTTTACGGTTTCCGCGCCTACCTCCGGGTGGGCGCGTATCATTCTCATCTCCATTTCCGACAGTTTCGAGGGTTTGCTCAGTATCTCGGCCGGAACGTTCAGTTTGCCTATGTCGTGAATGAGCCCTGTGAGATACAGGCATTGAGCCTTATCTTCTCCCATACCCATTTCGCGACCAATGGCGCGCGCCAGTTCCGACACCTTTTCCTGATGCGTGGCCGTGTAGAGGTCGCGTATTTTGACGGTCCCGGCAAGCACCCGGACCGTCTCCTCCACCTGGTTCTGCAGCCGGATGTTGGCCTCTCGCAACGATTCCTCGGCCTTTTTGCGCGGCGTTATGTCGCGGCCCACCGACTGGTACTCCAGAACTTCGCCCTTTTCGTCGAAGATGGCCGTATCGGCCCACTGCTGCCATCGTTTTTCTCCCGAGGGCAGAACCGTCTCCTCTTCCACAACTGACGTAGGGCGAACTGGGGTGAGCGTCGCCAGATGCCTGGCCAGTTCCGCACGATTGCCCTGAGGGAGATGGTGCGTAAACGAAACGCCAAGGAGAGACTCCTCTGTTTCGCCGTAGAAAGTGCAGTAGGCCTCATTTACGAAAGTAATCGTAAGGTCGGGCGTGAAACGGACAATCAGTTCCTTCTGCTGCTGGACAATGGCCCTGTATCGGGTCTGGCTGGCCTTCAGTTGGGCCTCGGCGTGCTTGCGGTCGGAAATGTCGTGGTAAAGGCCGTATACCGCCGCTATATGGTCCTGAACACTGATAGGTATACCCATGCACATTACGGGGAATCTGGACCCGTCACTGCGCTGACGGACCGATTCGAAGGAAAACTGTTTTCCCGCAGTCACCTGCGCGGTGACGCCTTTAGCCTCATCCTTGAGGTCGAGATCGGCCGCCACCATTTCGTCGAGGTCTTTGCCTTCCACTTCTTCTTTGGCGTAACCGAACATTGTGCAAAAAGTTCTGTTGGCGCGAATGATGCGCCCGTCGATATGCTGAACCACGATTCCCAGTGGGGCGTCCTCGAACAGTTTTTCGAAAAAAGCCCTGGAGTCGAAATAATCGCTGTTTTCCATGAAACCGGACGCCCTCCTTGTGAATAGCGTATCGTTGTAATGTAGTATAACAGAGGAACACAACAAATCAGGTGGCAGCGCACAGCATGCAGCCAACAGGAAAGGTAAAACGCATTTGCCGTAAGAGTTTGTCACCCCGATAC
>CAZBLL010000151.1:0-4586 GCA_964492625.1 uncultured Synergistaceae bacterium | reverse complement strand
TATGAACGGCTTCCACCATGTCGCGGGCCGTGCCGTCGCCGCCGACAAAAACAATGATGTCTGCTCCCATGTCCATCATCAGGCGGGCCGCAGCCATCGTGTCGCGGTGGGTCGTTCTTTCCTCTGGTATGTTTCCCGCCGTGCGGAAGGGAAGCCCCGCCCCGGTCAGATGGTCGGCGCCCATGGGCCCCGGGGCGGCCAGAAAATCGGTCTTTACGTTCAGGCGCCTGAGGAAATCGACGGCCCTCGCCGGAGAGACCGGTCGCGCTCCCAGCGCCAGGGCTTTTTCATACGCCTCGCCATCTGTGCCTCTGAGACCCACGCTGCCGCCCATTCCGGCGACCGGGTTTACTATCAAGCCGACTGTTTTACGTTCGGACATGGCTCTATTTACCCCCCGCAGGGGTGCGGAGGTAGAATTCCTGGCCCGAGTACTCTATACGCTTAAGTTTCCCTTCGCCCGTCAGTGTTTCCACCACGTTCCAGTCCGCGTTGGACCTTTCGAGCAGATCGTCCACGGCGTCTCGTCGCATGGGGTGCACAGCGGTTATGTCAAGCAGGTCCCTGCCGGGGTTTCCCGAAGCGGCGAAGGCGTTGCCCTCGTAACCAGTGAGCAGTTCTACGGAAGAAACATGTTCGGAAAACAGCGAATAGGCCGAAGCCAGCCTTTCGGCGGAAGGTATCTTTACCCATTTTTCCATCGGGGGTCGGGTAGGAACGGATATGTACGATTTGAAAGGCCGCATCTGGGCGATGAACCCGGCCGTCTGTTCAAGAGTGGCGTCGGCGTCGTTCATTCCGTCCACCAGCATTGTTTCGGTAAGCAGTCTGCCGCCGTACTTTTCGGCAAACAGCAATGCGCCGCGCATGATGTCTTTCAGTTCCAGGCCCGGATGCGGGCGGTCGGTTTTAAGCCACGTCTGCGGGTCCACCGAATCCACCTTTATGGATACCAGGTCGAAAGCCAGCAGATCCTTGCGTACATCGGCGTGGCTCATCATGGATCCGTTGGTGATAATGGCCACGGGAACGCCAAGGGCTCTGACAAGGCTGTGGGCCTCTCCGAGCCTGGCGTCCAGAGTGGGTTCGCCGTCGGGCACAAAGGTTACGTAATCCACCTTCTCGCCGTTTGCGCGGATCTGTTGCAGGCGTTCCTCAAGGGCTTTCGCCAATATTTCCGGCTCGTAGAAATTCTGTCTGTGCGACGAAAAGCCCGTGGTTCTGCCGACCTGACAGTAGACACAGGCGTAGGTGCAGTTTTTCGGCGGTATCGAATTGATCCCTATACTTCTTCCCAATCTGCGTGATGGAATAGGACCGAACGTAAGCATGCACATCACTCCCATTACAACAATAGCGCCCCGGCAACCGGATAAAAGGGCCAGTTAACCGGGGCGGACGTCGTGTTCTGGAGTGCTACCAGGAATTGTTGTGTACTCTTGCGGGGTCGTAGCGGTCGGCCGGCTGTTTTTCCTCCGCCGGGCGGCCTATTGCTATCAGCGAGAAGGGGACGAAATCTTCGGGAATGGAAAGCATGTCGCTCATTCCCTTCATAAGCGGTTCCATGGGGTAGACGCCCATCCATACGGAGCCCAGTCCCAGAGCGTTGGCCGCGAGAAGAATGTTCTGTGTGGCCGCGGAACAGTCCTGGGGCCAGTATTCTTTTGCCTTGAGATTGCGGAGGTCCCCGCACACCAGTATTGCCGCCGGAGCTTCGTTAAGCATCCTGGAGTAGGGGTGAAATTCCGGAATGGCGTCCAGCAGGTTTCTGTCGTCGATGACAACAAAGGCCCACGGCTGCTGGTTATGAGCAGAGGGCGCGCTCATGGCCGCCCGCAGTATCTGCTCGAAGACGGCCTCGTTAAGCGGCTCTGGCCTGTATCTGCGGATGCTTCTTCGGGACGTTATCACGTCCATAGGTTTCTGTTCCATCAGAGAATGTACCTCCCTTACCCCCTATGGTATAGTTGGCGAAAAGGGGGAATCAATGTGTGAATCCTCGTAAAGGCCGCGGCTGCGGCTTTCAAATGGCTGTGGAATGTCCTGGCCGGATTGTTGGGCCGGGCCTGAAATGTTGCGGCGGACCCGGCTCAGCGCGGCTGCGAGCCGGGTTCCGTTTCCCAGTGAGCAGCTTCGACTCTTGGGTTGGCCGGGTCCACTACGGCGATATGTCCTCCCGCCGAGGCGTTCTGGGCCCTGTAGAGCGCGGTGTCGGCGTTTACAAGAACGGCCTGTTCTGTTATGCCGGGCACTATCTTTGTGATGCCTATGGATACGTTGGGGTATTCGGGCATTATTTTCGATATTCCGTCTCTCACGCGTCGTGAAATAGACTGACCCATCTGTATATCCGCCGTTTCAAGGATCATCACGAACTGCTGGCCGCCGAACCGGGTGAGGATATCATCGGGCCGAACGTGTTCCCTTATGGCCTCTGCGGCCTTCTTAAGATACGCCTCCCCCACGAGATGGCCGTGCGACTGGTTTATCTTTTGATAATCCTCCAGTTCGACGAAAAGCATGACCTTTTCGCTCTCGTTTTCCACCAGAACGCGCAGAAGGTTATCGCAATACCGCCTGTTGAAAACACCCGTCAGCTCATCCCTCAGCGCCATGTTCTCCGCTTCCTCCCTGGCCGAAAGCAGGGAACTTATCCGGGTGACGTTTGTTCTCATGATATCGAGAAAGAAGTACGAAAACAGCAGCGTGAAAGAGTAGGTCACCACTATGTAGGCCAGCATCATGTCCAGCCTGCCGCCCCGCAGTATCGGGATATAGAAGCAGAGAGCGTTGTAGAAGAGAACCCCGAAAAAGGCCAGGCCGTGCGGCTGGATGAAAAATGGGCCTATGAGTATGGCGAACAGCAGCGATACCACGTGCCTCAGAAGAATGATCTCTAGCGGCACGTCGAGCCAGTTCAGAAACAGGGGAATGGATGTGATGGCCAGAAGGTTGGCTATGGCCAGCATGCCGAGGAAGGAGCGCCTGTGCTCCATGAATTTAATGGCCGCAAGCGGTGTGCACAGGAAATACAGAATGGCGAGGAAACTGTCCACACGCTGCATTATCGGGTAGCCGAAAAGCCTGTCCGTTACAATCATTGCTCCAAACCAGAATGCAAGCACCAGACAAACGCTGGTTTTTTGTGACTTCTGCTGCCGGTGGAACTGAACGATTGACTCACCGGCCGTTTGAGTTTTCATCTGGACACCATCCCAACGAAAAAAGAGTACTACTCCATTGAAGTATACATCACAACCATGCAGATTGCCACAAAAGCATTGTATTGCAAGAAAAAACCCCCTCCGCTATATATTACCGTGTTTGTGCGAAATATTCCGTAGCCGCAGCAGCGCCGATGGTCCGTCGGTTATGCCGCCGTCCACTACCAGCCGCGTCAGGGTTTGCAATATCCTCCCGATTTCCGGTCCCTCTGAAACGCCGGTTATCCGCATGATGTCCCGCCCGGTCGGCATGGCGCCCGCCGAGTTCAGGCGGGTCAGCGCCCGTATTATCCTGGAGCGGTTTTCAAGCACAATGGCGGCGTCAGCCTCTCCGGCGAGGGCGAGAACGCGCGCCAGAATAAACAGACGGTTTATCGAATGTTCGGCCAGCCCGGTGCACATGGCGACGACAGTATCCGTTGAAATGGTCTCAAGCAGTAGGGGCAGCCACCGCAGCAACGCGGCCGCCTCCTTTTTGAGCGATACGGGAAGGGCTTTCCCTACGGCGCTGTTCAGGCCTTTGTTGCCGACGACCATGCAGGCCGCTCTGGCGGCGGGGTCCCCGGTCAGTTCCTCGGCGTATTGCATACGCTTTTGCGCGGCTGCGCCCCCGTCGTCGCCTGCGGCCCCGGGGTATAGAGCTTCAAGAAGTTTCGCCGAACGTAAAAATCCCAGGAAAAGTGAGGTTTTCCCCGCAAGCGATTTGGCCAGTTCACCCGCTTTCCTTTCCGCAGCTGACATTTCGACACCGGTACGGAACTCGCCGCAGGCAGTCAGGCTTTCTTCGTGCGGATGCATCCAGGGGAACTGAGACGCCAGCCGGGCGAAACGGATGGCCCTTAAGGGGTCTTCCCGCAGTCTGGCCCGGGCGTCTCCTGTAAAGCGAAGAACACCCGCCGCCATATCGGCTTTTCCTCCCCATGGATCGACGATTTCCCCCGAGGCGGTCAAAGCCATGGCGTTTACGGTCACGTCTCTTTTTGCAAGGTCTTCTTCCAGCGTTGCTCCACGAAACGGCGCAAGTTCAAAAACAAGCCCGGACCTTTTCAGAATTAGAGTGCATCGGGGAGGGGCGCCCACGATAGCGGCATCCGGCCACAGGGAGGATAGTTCCTCCATTGTCGCCGATACGGCTATGTCGATGTCGACGGCGGGACGACACAGCAAAAGGTCACGAACCGCGCCTCCCGCAATCGCCGCTTCGTATCCGGCTTCTTCCAGTTCTGCAACTATCTCCAGCCCTTTTCGCACCATCTCATCCATAAACCTGTTCGCCTCTTTACTGGAGTGTAGCAAAAAACAGCTGACAGCGCACAGCTGGCAGCGATCAGCAGAGGCAAAAAGACAAAGCTTGTCATTTCG
>CAZBLL010000150.1:0-4615 GCA_964492625.1 uncultured Synergistaceae bacterium | reverse complement strand
CTCTTTGGCAGGTTGCATTACCTCTTGCTCCTCGATCAGAGTGCCCCACTGCGAGCAGTAGGGACATTTACCCGACCACGAGTTGAGAAGAGCGCCGCATTCAACGCACCGATACCGCGTAATTGTTTTCTTTGGCATAAGCAGGCAGGAACCTCCCTGTTGTTTACCGCTCTATTTGGTTAAGTTGATTTTAGCAGCCACTTCTTTCCCTGTCGACTTTCACGCCAGACGACTCGGGAAGAACAGCTTTCGTCAGCGCCCTTCCCCCCTATTCCGGCGACCTTTTCGAAAGAGCGCGCTTTTACTGTTATTATTAGCGTTATCGCATACATGCAAAGGATGGATTGTCTTTTATGCTTGCCTTTTTCGCGGGAGCCGCACTCCTGGTATTTCTTTTTGTCGGCGTAGGTTTTTTTTCCGGAAGACTCGTAAGCAGCTCATCAGATTTCAGCATGGCGGGAAGAAACTCCTCGCCGGTGCGGGTCTCGGGCATTCTTCTAGGAGCGCTGGTAGGAGGCGCATCCACCGTCGGCACCACCCAGATGGCGTATCAGTACGGAATGTCCGCCTGGTGGTTCACTCTGGGCGGAGGAATAGGATGTCTTGTCCTTGGGCTGGGCTTCGCGGGGCCGCTGAGGAGATCGGGGCTGGACACTATTCCCCAGTTCCTCGCGAACAGTTTCGGTGTACCCGTAAGCCGAACGGCAATGACCGCTTCAGCGCTTGGCACCTTTATTTCAGTCGTCGCGCAGTTCCTGGCGGGTACGGCCCTGCTGAGGGCAGTCGCACCTCTCCCCGGGTCGCTGGCGCCATGGCTTCTGGGTTTTCTTATCCTCGGGTTCATATTTCTCGGCGGCCTCAGAAGCTACAGCTCCGTAGGCGCTCTGAAAATCGCCATACTGTATTTAGTGCTTCTGGGTGCTTCGTTCGCAACAATGAAAAATGGCTACACGCTCACTCTCATTAGCGACACATTGCCGGCCTTTCCGTTTTTCAGCCTTTTCGGCAGAGGCATAGGGGCGGGGCTGAGTGCGGGCCTTTCCCTTGTCGTAGGCGTTCTGTGCACCCAGATATATATTCAGGCGATTTTCTCAGCATCAACACCGCAAACGGCAAGAAAAGGCGCTCTGCTTTCGGCGCTGCTCATGCCGCCGCTGGGGCTTCTGGGGATTTACGTCGGTCTGGGCCTTAAAGCCTCGGGCGTCGTACTTGAGCCGGCCCAGGCGCTGCCCTATTTTCTTTTCCATTCGTTCCACCCTGTTGTGGGAGGCGTTCTATGGGGAGGTATACTTATCACCGTAATAGGCACCGCAGCGGGACTGTCTCTCGGTATAGCCACTAACCTCGTCTACGACCTGTTTCTGCCCTTTCTGGGATCCAGGCTTTCGGATGCAGGGTTGCTGCGGATAAACCGCCTCACACTTACGCTCCTTGTGGCCGGAGCAGCCTGGGCGGGGTCCATAGGGTCAGGGTCGATGATCCTTCAATGGAGCTATCTGAGCATGGGCCTGAGGGGCGCCGGTACTTTCTTCCCCCTGCTGGCGGCTGTTTTCATCCCGAACAGGCTTCCGCCTTCCTGGGCCCTTGCAGCCAGCGTATCCGGTCTGGCCGCAACGATACTCTGGCCTTTTTCCGGTCTGCCCTGCGAACCTCTAGTAGTCGGACTGTCGGTTTCGTTTCTTGCAGCCGCCGCAGGAGCGATAAAAGGCCCGAAACGGCACGCCGGATAGCGTGGTCCGCAGCGGGCCTTTTTTGAAGCGGCCTCTAGCGCTTGTAGCCTATGATGTCCCTGAGCAGTGTTTTCCTGCCCTTTTTGTCATCTTCATTTTCACGTCCTTCAGCAGACGCCACGTCGTCAACACCAGCTATCCCTCGGCCCTGCGCAGTCTCGAATACGAGCACCTGAAGGGAATTGGCTGTGGCCGCGTAGATTCGGCACACCTCCTCCACCTGCTTGATCCTGTTCAGGACATTGATGGGATATCCGTTCCCGAGAACCACCACGAAAGAGTGTCCCGCAGCTATCCGGAACGCGTTTTCCCTGGCCATATCCTCCAGTTCGGGTTCGTTACCGTCACTGCGGACAAGGCACGGCCCGGAAGCCTCACAAAAGGCTATCCCGAACCTGAGATGCGGTGAAGAAGTCGCCAGGGTCTCGTACAGATCCTCCACCGTCTTGATAAAGTGGCTTTGACCCAGGATCAAGTTGCAGTCTTCCGGAAATACGGCTTCAACCACGCTCCATCTGATCTCATTCGGCATTATGTTCTCCTCCTTTGATCAACGATTTGAGGTTCCCTGTATCCACAAGTTTTTCAATACATTCGGGTACTTTGGAAAAACCGCCTTCTGCGGCGGGGGGGAAAACAGCGTCTGCCAGCTTTAGCAAAGACGGGGCGCCGTCGGACGGCGCCAGAGCAATGTCGGCTGCCCGTAGCATTTCCATATCGTTCATGTGATCGCCCGCCGCTGCAACTATCAGTGGTCTTTCGCTTTCCGGCAGCGTTTCGATATATCGCATCAGCGCCGAACCTTTGGAAATACCGCAAGGCAATATATCTATGAAGCCCGGCCCTGCCAGGGTGACCTCTGCAATACCCGCGGCGCGATCTCTTGCTGCATGGTGCATTTCTTCGGCCTTATCCGGTTGCCCATGAAGGATAATGCGGTAGGCTGGAATGGTCGCAACAGGTTCAGTGAGGTCCGGATCTACGGCAACATCTATGGACCGAAAGAATTCAGCGGTTTGTTCGTCGTCCGGTCTGCATCTCACCTGCTCGTCGCCGTAAACCTGGACGCGCATGGGAAAATCCCAGATCGCCTCCAGAAGCCGGGTTACAGTGTCGGCCGCGATAAGGGTTTCGAAAATCGATGTTTCGGAAAAAGGGTCCATAACCCTTGCTCCATCGTAGACAATGACCGGAGAATCGGCGCCTATCCTCTTTATATGCGGCATCGCGGAGGCCAGAACTCTCCCTGTCGCCACCATAACTCGCCATCCATCCCGTTTCAGATTTTGAAAAGCAACCGCGGTTTCATCGCTTATGTAATCGTCATGCGCTACTGTTCCATCGATATCCACTACAAAAAGCCTGGAAACAGTAATCACCCTCCCTGTCTTGTTCATCACCCTTCACGATGTTGTATTATAACTGGTGTAACGACTATTACGGGGGTGACCTGTTTGAGGAAATCCGTTTCAGCGATCCTGTTCGTCCTTGCGACTGCTGCGGTCGTATATTTGCATGCCTTCCCGAACCAGACCGTTCCGCCAGCATCCACCCCCGGGGAAGCACCTGCCTCTGAAAACGCGCATGACTCCATCAAGATAGGCTACCTGGCCGCACTCACCGGCGAGTGGTCCCGTTTCGGTCAGACAGAAATAAAGGCTGCGCGTATGGCCGTAGAAGAAATCAACGGCCGGGGCGGCGTACTTGGAAAACCTCTGGAACTCGTAACCTACGATTTCCAGACCTGTGCGCAGGAGGCAGTGACGGCCGTCCACTCGATGATCGATGAGGACCGGGTTGTAGCCATCGTAGGCGCAAACGGAAACATTCTCAACATCGCCACGGCTTCGGTGGTAAACAAAGCAGGTATCCCCCAGGTCGGAACATCTTCCACTAACCCCCTCGTTACAGTCGACGAAAACGGAGCCGTCAGACCGTATTCCTTCCGTATGTGCTTCATAGACCCCTATCAGGGAAAGCTTATGGCCTACTTTGCCGCAACAAAACTGAATCTGCTGAAGGCTGCGGTCGTATACGATGATAGCAGCACGTATTCGATGGAACTGAGGGATTCTTTTATCAAAAGTTACAGGGCTTACGGCGGGACAATTGTGCTGGACACATCCTACCAGGGCGGCAGAAAAACATCCTTCCAGACAGAAATCCGTGAGATATTCGAGAGCGGCGCAGAAGTGCTCATCCTGCCCAACAGGGGCAAGGAACTGGGACTCATAATAAGGGAAACGGCAAAATTCGGGCTCGACGTAGCCGTTATCGGAGGGGACGGATACGGCGACTTCATATGGGATATCGCCGGAAATGCAGCTGAGGGTTCTTTCTGGATAAGTCACGCGGCTCCTGATGATCCGGACCTGCAGCCGTTCTTCAGGGCCTATATGCAAAAACACGAGGGGGAGGAGCTGGAATGCGTAAGCGCTGTTCTGGGTTACGACGCTATATATCTTGTAGCCAACGCCATAAGGCAGGCCGGTGAAGCCGACCCACAACAGATAGCCATAGCTCTTGCCGATACTCGCGAACTGCAACTGCACCATGCCTCCATGACCCTGGACGGCTTTCATAATCCCGTGAACAAGGAAGCCGTAATAGTGGTAGCCTCGGCCGGCGGGGTTGTTTTCTACGACAAGATACAGCCCAAGGACTGAAAAGCCCTGGCTCAACAGGAAGCGGGCCCGATTCAATCGGGCCCGCTGGAAGTTAGGTATCAGTTTTCTGGCCTTGCGCGTTACGATTACTGTGAAGCGTACTTTTTCTTGAGTTCCTGTATGACGTCTTCCGTAAGGTCGGCTCCTCCGAAGAAAACCTGTCCCTTGTCGAGAACCAGTGTTACACCCTTTGCCTTGGCGACTGTGCGGATAGCCAGA
>CAZBLL010000149.1:0-4664 GCA_964492625.1 uncultured Synergistaceae bacterium | reverse complement strand
TCCGCAACCCCCGGGAAGAACCCGATTCGGCCCAGGCCGGAGTCGATCTTGAGGTGTATGAAAGCCCTGCGACCCTGCCGAACGGCGGCGTCCGACATGGCCTGCGCCATTTGCATATCCGTTACGGCCGCACGCACGCCGAAACGCACGAATTGAGGCGCGGCCTCATAAGGGGCCGGTCCCAGCACAAGGACCGGGCAGGTCAAACCGCCCTCGCGAAGCTCCAGCGCCTCGTCGGGCGTCGCCACGCCGAAAAAGTCGGCGCCCGCCTGGCGAAGCGTCCACGCCATGGGCAGTGCGCCCAGGCTGTAGGAATTGGCCTTTATCACCGCCATGACTCCTGCGCCGCCAACATGCCGCTGTATGAGCCGGTAGTTGTAGCGGACATTCTCAAGGTTCACTTCAAGGCGCGTCGGCCGAATCGTCATGCTTGTTTTCCATCCTTCCCTGGGAACTATGCGCCCTTTACTGTTACGCCGTTCTCGGCGAGAAGCGCTTCGACATCATCGGCGGGCATTCCCGTGTCTTCGGCCAGGAAGACGACATCGGCCGGTTCAACCGCCCTGTCGTCTCCCAGCGCCCTGCATGCATGCCGGATGTACGAAGACCTGAGCCTGTTCAGATCAACCTCGGTAACGGAGAGCTGCTCCGGCCTTTCCGGTATCACGATGCGCTCACCGGGCCTGTTGTCGGCGGGGTCGCCCCTTAGTATTTCCACACCCATGGTGCGGGCGAAATTGAGCTGGGCGTAGGGGTGCTTTCCCGCACCGGTGTATTCGGTTTCGTTAACCACTATGACGGCGTCCTCGGGCATTTCCCTCGCTATGGAAAACGCCGCCGTAAGGGACGTGTTGCCGGCCGGGCCGCGTTCCAGCCCCTCAAGCTGAGCCAGGGCTTCGGTAATGTAGAAGACCGAACCCTGATCTACCGTTACGTACCTGTCGAGGTAGCGCAAGACCCGGGCCGCGTTGCGCGGGACGTCGGAGCGGTCCGGCTCCACGGCAAATGGTATGCCGAAGCCGGTGTGACCCGTAGTGAAAGATTTGCGGTTGAAATCCCGGTCGGAGGCCATATGGAGGCCCTGCAGGTCGACGCTGGCGCCGACGATCCTGGTTTTCGGGCTTCCGGCTTTCACCGCGCCGCGGGCGGCGCCGGTGGTGATGCCGCCTCCGGCGTGAGTGCTCACGATCATGTCGGGGTCGCGTCCTGTGAGTTCTCGCGACTGCTCCACTATCTCGGCCCCCAGGGTTTCTATGCCGGCGACGGAAAAGGGGGTGTACAGAGAGGCGTTGAAATAGCCTGTGTCCTCAAGCGTAAGAAGAAAGATGTAAAACAACTCCGGGCCCACGGAAAGCTGCAGGACCTCGGCGCCGTAGGCCTCGCACGCCCGTCCCTTTTCGGCTATTTCCGGCTGCTCCAACCCCATGCTGTCGAAAACCTCCTGCACGATAACGCAGCCCAGGTTAGACCGCGCGGCCTGGCTGGCGACGGCGGCTCCGTAGTTTCCGCTGGTGGCGGCAACTACGCCTGGGTAACCCCTGAGCCGGGCGTGATGCACCGACAGGGACGCTCTGCGGTCCTTGAAAGACCGCGCAGGGTTGTTGGCCTCGTCCTTGACGAAGATGCGCGCGCCCTTGCCGGGCTCCGCCAGGATCCGGGATAAACGGGTAAGGTTCTTGAGTTCGATCAGGGGCGTGCGGCCGACGTTCGATTCTCTCTGTATGGCCACAGTCTCTTCAAGGGAATAGCCCGTTTCGCTCATCATCCTCTCGTAGTCGAACGCAATACGCCCCGTACTGAAGGTCTCATAATCTATGCCTACGGAGCGTCTCATTATTTCCGGCCGCCGCGCCATAACGGCGCCGTAGTCCCTGGACGCCATTATTTTGTTCCCTCCCCGGCGAGAATACCTCGCAGTTCGCCGCCCACGGGCCTCAGTTCAGGCGGCGTCGAACCGTATGAAATATCGCAGGTCGGGTCCACGTCTATGAGCCTGCCCTTGATGGTCCTTCCTATGGCCGTGCGGATGGAAACCTCATCTCCAACTGAGGCGTCCGGTCCAACAAGCGCTCCCTTGGCCTTCATCTCCAGCGGAACCCGGGAAGTATCTTCGGGAACCTGCGGCGCCCGTTGTTCCGGTGTCAGAACGATCTGGTGTATCTGGACCCAGTCTCCACGTTTTGCCTTTTTATCTGGTTTCATAAGAATATATCCTCCCCTGTCTGGATATTCCACTGGTCGAACCGCGACGTCCTTGCCTGCGGAGGGGGACGGGAGCGCCGCCGCCAGGTTTTACGGAGTGTACTCGAATACGGGTAACGGGCGGTGCTTACCGCAAAAATGCGTTTTGCCCCTTACCCTTTTTGCGGCTTTTCTGATATGCTCCCAAAAGAGGTTATACAAATATGCAATATTACGCGGTCCCTGTCAAATGGATACAGTATTCACGATTTCGCATACCTGTTTTTTCGACTGCGAAAGCGTTGACATGTTGTTACTATAAGCCAGCAAAGGGGAGAGATCGATCGTGAATCATGGAGAACCCGGGAGAATAAATCTGGCCAATCTGCCTACTCCACTGGAAAAAGCCGAAAGAACGGGCGCTCTTATCGGCGCGAAATCGCTGTGGGTCAAGCGCGACGACCTCACCGGCATGGGCGTTTCGGGCAACAAGGTGCGTAAACTGGAATATACGGCTGCCGAGGCTGTCGGAAACAGCGCCGACACGCTTATCACCTGCGGGGGAATACAGTCGAATCACTGCAGGGCAACGGCGGCGGTGGCCGCCAGGCTGGGCCTTTCGTGCAGACTTGTTCTCAACGGAACACCTCCGGCTATTCCCGAGGGCAACCACTTTCTGGACCTTTTATTTGGGGCCAGGTGCTCCTTTGTATCGGGTGTCGACCTGGACGGTATGCACAACGCCATGGAAAAAGCGGCCGACGACTGCCGCCGCGAGGGCAAAAAGCCGTTCATCATACCCCTGGGCGCAAGCAACGCCACGGGTTCGCTGGGCTACATGGAAGCCGTAGAGGAGTTGGCCCGGCAGGCAGACCAAACAGGCCTTCAGATAGACAGGCTGGTCATACCCACGGGGTCGGGAGGTACGCTTGCCGGGGTAACGGCGGGTGTGGTGTCTCTGGGACTGCCATGGAAAATAACGGCCTTCAGCGTGGCGTTCCCTTCCGCCTTTTTCGATACCAAAACACGGGAACTGTTCGACAGCCTACGGGAAAAGTATATCCCCGGTCTGGGCTCGCCGGAGGGACGTTTTGAGGTCAACGACGACTACATCGGTGAGGGATACGGCCTTACAACGCCGGAGCAGCTGGGCTTCATAGCCAGGGTGGCCGCCGCCGGAGGGCTGCTGCTTGACCCCACCTACACAGGAAAGGCGATGTGGGGTCTTTCAAGGGAACTGAAGGGCGGGCGGATAGACCCGGCCGAAAATATAGTATTTATCCACACAGGAGGCGCTTTCGGCCTCTTTGCGTACAGGGAAGGGTTTTCGGAAGTGCTAAAGAACAGCTGACAGAAAAGAATAGAGCCGTAAGACGTCAGACGTGAGACGTAAGAAAGGGCAGAAAGGCCGTAAACCGTTAACCGTGAGTCGTGAACCGGAAAAACCGGGGAAACAGGAAACTGGAGACAGGAATCAGGAGTTCAGAACCGAGATTTCTACCCAGCCGCTTCGCTTGGGGCACGCCGTCACCTTCCCAGGACGAAGGATTCGAAATGACATGTTTATAGTACAGAGAAGGGGAGGATCCGTTACGGATTCTCCCCTATTGTCTTTACCACTGATTGGTTTTACGCCTCACGCCTCACGCCTCACGCCTCACGCCTTACGCCTTACCGGCCTTGTTATATCTCATCCTGCGCGGTGCGTGAGATTATCTCCTCCTGCAGGTCGGGGCCTATGTCGCAGAAGTAGTCGCTGTAACCGGCGACCCGGACGATGAGGTCGCGGTACTTGTCGGGGTTCACCTGTGCGTCGCGCAGCGTTTCGGTGTCCACCACGTTGAACTGGATATGGTGGGCGTCGAAGCGGAAATATGTCCGGATAAGCCGGGCCAGCTTGTCTATGCCCTCTTCATCGGCTATGACCTTGGGCATGATACGCATGTTAAGCAGCGTGCCGCCGGTGCGTATCTGGTCCATCTTTCCGCACGATTTGATAATGGCCGTGGGGCCGTTAACGTCGGCGCCCTGCGAAGGCGAAATGCCCTCCGACAGAGGCGTGTGCGCACGTCGCCCGTTGGGAGTTGCGCCGGTGATGGAGCCGAAGTAGATGTGGCAGGTGGTGGGCAGCATGTCGATGTGATACTCGCCGCCCTTGGTGTTGGGCCTTCCGTCAATCTCGTCGTAAAGGCTGTCGAAGACGCGCTTCATGATGTCGTCGGCGTAGTCGTCGTCGTTGCCCCACAGCGGCGTCTTGTTCGCGAAGGTCAATTTCATCGCCTCGTGACCCTCGAAATCGTCGGCCACGGCGCCCAGCACCTGCTGCATGGTAAATGTATTATCCTCGAAAACGTGCTTCTTAAGGACCGACATGCTGTCGGTTATGGTGCCTATGCCCCCGCACTGGACATAGTTGGTGTTGTATCGCCGCCCGCCGTTGTTGTAGTCGCGCCCCTTCTTTATGCAGTCGTCTGTGAGCACCG
>CAZBLL010000148.1:0-4699 GCA_964492625.1 uncultured Synergistaceae bacterium | reverse complement strand
TTATCCAGAAACATTTCCAGGCCCTTCTGTGGAGCGCCCTTCAGAGACCGTATGTCTATGACTTCCAGTTCTCCCATGCTTCTCTGATCCCTTGGCGAGAAAAACCTCAGGCTTTCAACAGTTTCATCGAAGAATTCCACCCTGACGGGCATTCGGGAAGAGGGGTCGTACACATCGATGATGCCCCCCCGGCTGACGTAATGGCCGGCCTTCCAGACAATATCGCACCTTTCGTAACCATTTTCCGAAAGCCATAGCAAAAACCTTTCCCGGCCAGCGTCAAAGCCGCACCCCAGGCTAAAGCTGTCGTCCGAAAACGAGAACGGGGCCATCAGCCCCATTGGTGTTGAAACCAGTACGCCGTTTTCGGTGCGAGCCCATTGCAGGAGGGTCTCCCCCCTTTGGACCAGCAATGCATCGTCGTCGAGGCTGTCCTCAGCGAGAGGAATATCGGAAAGGGAAAACAATCGCCTCCCGGGCGTGAAAACGCTGTAGGCGGCTGAAAAGACCGACCTCGCTCGCCTGTTTGGTACAACAGCTACGAACCTTCCTTCAAGATCTCTGGCCATCCACGCCCAGGCGGACGGCCCCGCAGGAACATGGGCGCAGACGGTTTTAGTCCATTCCTGTTTTTTCAACTCACCCAGAGAGCCGATAGCACCCGACATATCCATCCTTAATATCCTCTCTAAAAAAAGGCGGCGGGGAAACCCCGCCGTCCTGGCTGTCTATGCGTGTTTGCCTTCTGCTTCACCGTCCTGGCCGTTGACCTCTCTCATCGCCCTTTCCATGTCTCCGGAGAGCCACAGATCGGCTGCTCTCACGGCCCTGTCGAGGATATCCGGCAACTCTCTCAATTCACTTCGGGAAAAGGGGTCGGTGACATAGTCCGCAAGATCGCCCCGGGCTGGACCCCCCACCCCTATCCTCAGTCTGGGGATATCTGAAACTCCCAGAGCGCCTATGATGGAAATCATTCCCTTATGTCCACCGGCCGAGCCACCGTTTCTTATCCTTATACGGCCAAAGGGGAGGTTAACGTCGTCGTAAACCACCAGCGCCTGCCCGGCTTCCAGACCCCTCTCGTTCATGATCCTGGCTACGGGACCACCACTGAGATTCATGTAGCGCGTGGGCTTGATCAGAAGCAACAAGTCTCCGTCAAACGAGACAGGTCCCCACTCGGTCCAGCCCCGTTTTCTGGAACCTGAAAGCGGCGGTAGCGTTTCGATGAAACGATCAAGGAAGAGCCATCCGGCGTTATGCCGCGTCAGGGCAAAGCGCGGACCAGGGTTTCCCAGGCCGACGACAACCCGCAAGAGGTATTATTCCTCCTCTTCCTTGCCCTTTCCCTTTGCCACGACTTCTACTTCCATTTCCTCTTCTTCTTCCTCTTCCCCGGTCTCTTCCACCTCGATGCGGGCATGTGTGACCATTAGCACGACCGACTCCATAGCTTCATCGATTTCAGCGCTGTCGGGAATGGTGAGGTCCTTAACGTGAACAACGTCGTCTATCTCCAGGGAGGCGATATCAACCATGATGGAGTCGGGTATTTCCCTCGGAAGGACCTCCATTTCGATCTCGTGGAGAACATGTTCCAGTACCCCGCCCTTTTTGATTCCGGCACAGCTTTCCTTGTTAACGATCTCGACGGGGACCTTGACCATAACCTTGTGACCCTTGAGCAGTTGATAGAAATCTATATGCAGCAGTTCACCCGTTACGCTGTTTCTCTGGATCTCTCTCATCAGGCACATTTCGGTTTTACCATCGGGGAGACCGGCGTCGATTCTCACGGTTTCCCAATGCGCCGAGTTGGCATAGGGGGCTATCACTTTTTTCTCCACCAATACCGGCACTGCCTCCTTGTACTCGGGGCCATAGAATACTGCCGGCACCTCACCGCCCGCACGGTATTTTTTGCTTACTTCCTTTCCGGATTCCTCTCGTTTTTTCATTGCAATGTTAACTATGGACGACATGTACCTTCCTCCTCGGTGTTCTTCTTGTATTGTTTCGGGCTATTCCCATATACCGGGAGATACCCCGTCGTTTCCAGGAGTTCCCATATTCTGCTATCTGAACAGGATGCTGACCGAGTGATCGGAATGTATCCTGCTGATGGCTTCAGCGAACAGCGGAGCGATGGAAAGAACAGTGATCCTGTCCAGTGCTTTTTCCGGAGCCAGTGGAACCGTGTCGGTTAGAACCACTTCCTCGATGTGCGACATTGCTATTCTTTCAATGGCGGGCCCCGAGAGAACACCGTGGGTAGCGCATGCGTAGACCCTTGTCGCACCCCGTTCCAGCAGGGCGTCGGCGGCGTGGACCATTGTTCCGGCGGTGTCAATAATATCGTCGACAAGAATGGCTACCTTGCCCTCCACCTGACCGATTATCTCCATGACTTCGGAGACATTGGCCACATCGTGAGACCTCCTTTTGTCGACAATTGCCAGGTCGGCGTTGAGATGCAGCGCGAATCTCCGCGCCCTTACAACACCGCCTATATCAGGGGAGACCACAACCAGTTTTTCCTGCTCTGTTTCCTTCCTGAGTATTTCGCTGAAATGCGACGCCAGAAGCGGTATTCCCGTAAGGTGATCTACAGGGATATCGAAAAAACCCTGAATCTGACCGGCGTGCAGGTCGGCCGCAATCACTCTGTCGGCTCCAGCTTTTTCAATAAGATTGGCCACCAGCTTCGCCGTTATCGGTTCCCTGGCCTTTGTCTTTCTGTCCTGTCTGGCGTAGCCGAAATAGGGTGTAACAACATTGACCCTGTGCGCGGAAGCCCTTTTGAGGACATCGATCATGACCAGAAGCTCGACCAGGTTCTCGTTAACGTTGTCGCAGGTCGGCTGAATGATATATACATCGCCGCCCCTGACGCTTTCGTCAATGGAGGCGCCTATCTCGCCATCGGAGAAACGGAAAATGTTGGCCGCGGCGACACCGACTCCAAGGTTATCGCATACACTGGCCGTGAACGCAGGATGAGCCGTTCCGGAAAATATCTTTATTTCCCTGAGTTTGGACACCATGACTCATCGTCCCCCTTCTCCGGATTCCATACGCATTTTCTCCCTGCGTTTATGGACCCAACCTTCCAGTGTTTTCTGCCTTGCTCTGCCTATGGCCAGACTTCCCTCCGATACATCTTTCGTTATAACGGAGCCTGCGGCCGTATAGGCGTCATCTTCAACGGTAACGGGTGCGACAAGCATCGTATCGCTACCCACAAAACAGCGATTCCCTATTCGAGTGGGATTCTTCTTCACTCCGTCATAATTGCAGGTAATGCATCCGGCGCCGATATTCGATTCCCGGCCTATTGTCGCGTCTCCGATGTAGGCGAGGTGAGGGACCTTGGATCCTTCCCCTATGACGCTTTTCTTGACCTCCACGAACTTGCCTGCGAACGATCCATCCATTGCTTCCGCACCGTTCCTCATTACGGCGAAGGGACCGACTTTGACCTCGTCATGCAGTATGCTGTCAGAAATCATAACATGTCCCGACAAATGGACATTGTGCCCTATTCTGGTGTTTCTGACAACAGAGAAGCTTCCTATCCTTGAACCCGGTCCGATATGGCTGCGGCCCCAGACCTGAACGAACGGTTCAAGCCAGACGTCTTCGTCTATCACCACTTCCGGGCCCACCCAGACCGTTGATGCATCCATACATTTGACCCCGGCGTCCATATGCCTTTTCATTATCCTGTTTCGCAGCACCCCTGTTGCCGATTCCAGGTGGGTGGGCGTGTTTACGCCCTCCATCTCTTTTGCCTCTTCACAGCGAAGACAACCCGTTACCCCGCCGTTGCGTGCTATAACAGGCACTATATCGGTAAGGTAGAACTCTTTCTGCGCATTTTTGCAGTCCAGCTCCACCAGAGAGTCCAGAAGCACGGGAACGCTGAATGCGTAAAATCCACTGTTCACCCAGCGGATCTGCTTCTCCTGCTCTGTTGCGTCCTTTTCCTCGACGATCCGCGGTCCGTCTTTGTTTTCGACGACCCTTCCGTAACCTGCCGGATCGGCGGGGGCGAAAGCCAGAAACGTTGCATCACGAAGCTCGGACAAGTGTCCGGAAACAAGAAAATCCAGCGTTTCCGGTGAAACAAGCGGGGCGTCGCCTGGAATCACCAGAACCTTGTCGAACTTTTCTATCCATTTCGAGGCCGACTGAACCGCGTGTCCTGTCCCCAACTGAGGTTCCTGAACTATCATTTCCGCGTCAGGCCACTTGTCCTCCAGATAGCTCGAGACCTTCTCCGCGCCGAAACCGGAAACCACGGCTATGTTTTCCAGTCCGCAGTCAACACACGCCTTCAGCGGGTAGTAGAGCAAGGGTTCTTCCAGAACTGGCTGGAGCACCTTTGGAAGGGAGCTTTTCATTCTGGTGCCCTTGCCCGCCGCAAGAACGACAATGCCGATATTCTGATTCTTCATGGAATGTACCCCTTTCGCGGTCTCAGCCGGGATCCCGCCTGGAGGCGTCCCGGCCCCCTGTAACCCATGAAAAGATAGGGGAAGCCTGTGGCTTCCCCTATCCAGAAATCTCTGGCTGGGGTGGCTGGATTCGAACCAGCGATCACGGATCCAAAGTCCGCCGCCTTGCCAGCTTGGCTACACCCCATAACGGGCCCCGCAATTATATCCTCCGAAGGCGGGACTCTGTCAAGGATAAC
>CAZBLL010000147.1:0-4797 GCA_964492625.1 uncultured Synergistaceae bacterium | reverse complement strand
GGTCGATCACGCCGTGTCCACAGAGAAGAACTGCAGTCAGTGCAATGGCCAGAAAAATATTGGCCGCCGAACCGCTTGCAAGAACGATGAACCTCCGCCAGGCGTCTTTTTCAAGAAAGGACCCCCCGGGCTCTGTTTTTTCTTCGCCCTGCTCTTCTCCCATACCGGCAAGGCGCACGAAACCGCCTACAGGTATGGCCCTGACAGACCATAGCGTTCCACTCTTCCCCCTGCCGTACTGAAAAAGGACCGGTCCCATCCCAAAGGCGAATTCATGCACCTGGACGCCGTTCATCCTGGCGCTGACGTAATGACCCATTTCATGGGAAAGGACGCATATGGCAATAACGACCAGAAACGAAAGCAGACTAAGCATCATCTAGTTCACCTCTGACCGCGCCATGCGTTTTCCCGTGGAAACCAGGGCAATGGCTTCCTCCCATGAGGAAGGCGCAGGACCGCCGTATCCCGAAAGAACCTTTTCTATAACAACAGAGATATCCATGAAACCGATTTCCCCTTTCAGAAAGCTGTCGACGGCTACTTCGTCCGCTCCTACCATAAGAGGCGGCATCGCACCCCCGGCGGCGCAAGCGCTGCGGGCTATGTCCAGGCACGGGAACCTGGCCGTGTCGGGTTCGGAAAAGTCCAGATTCATTGCATCCAGGGGCGGAGGCAAAAGTTCCCGGGAATCACTGTCGTATCTGGAAGGGAAACCCAGAGCGGAAATAACAGGCATTCTCATATCGGGCCTTGACAGAAGCATCTTCACGTTTCCATCCGACATTTCAACCATTGCATGAACGAGCGCGCTCCTGTGGACCGCGACACCGATGTTTTCGACTGGTACACAAAAAAGGTGGTGGGCCTCAATGATCTCAAGTCCCTTGTTCATGAGGGTGGCGCTGTCCACGCTAATTTTTTTCCCCATGGACCAGACGGGATGCCTCAAAGCCATCTCCGGCGTTACTGTTTGAAGATTATCGGACGTAAAGTCGACGAAAGGTCCCCCTGAAGCCGTGAGATATATTTTTGCGATACTATCCGGACTCTCTCCTCTGAGACACTGCCATACGGCGTTATGTTCACTGTCCAGGGGAATGATCGAAGCCCCGCTGGTTCCCGCCTCAATATTCATTATCCATTTCCCGGCTGCGACGATGCTTTCCTTGTTTGCCAGAAAAACGGTTTTCCCGAGTTCAAGGGCCCTGATCAGAGCCGGCGCCGCCTCTATCCCCGACGAGGCAAACACGATGTCGCCCGACATCGGGTCTTCTACCATTTCGAGCAGGCCGTCCGGTCCGCACATCAGTTTGTGGTTATCCGGAAATTTTCCGCGCCACGAACGGCACGAGGTTTCGTCGAACAGCACAGAGACCCTGTTTCCCGACCTTGCCGCCAGTTCCGACAGTTTATCGCCCCTGGAAAGGGACGCCAGACCATTGATGTGAAGCCTGTCGGGAAATCTCATGCATATCTCCAGCACAGAGCTCCCGACGCTTCCGGTGGCTCCGATAACAGAAACAGTTCGTTCCGGAGCACGGTTTCTGGCAGTCATTTCACCACACTCCAAACGCAAGGAATACGAGAACAGACGAAATCAGAATGCTGTCGAACCTGTCGAGCATACCTCCGTGACCCGGTATGATCGTCCCGGAATCCTTTACTCCCGTTTCTCTCTTCAGCAGTGACTCGGCGAGATCTCCCATCTGTCCGAAAGTGCCGCAGGCCAAGGCAATCAGGAGCACCGGCAAGGGTCTCGTGTTCCATAAATATGAAAGCGCTCCCCCGCAAAGCAGCGCCCCGGCAAGGCCTCCGAGAAACCCTTCGAATGTCTTTTTGGGGCTTACCGCGGGGCAGAGAGGCGTTTTGCCCCACGTGGAGCCCGTGAGATATGCGCCAACATCCGCACACCAGGTGCAGGTAAAAAGGGTGGCGAGCAGATAAAGCCCCCAGGGGAGTTCCCTCAGCATAATAAGAAACCCCCATGGGAGTACTACATAAAGAAGCCCCGCGATGGTTCCTCCGGCGTTTCTTGCTATATCGCTGGCCCCGGTCATATGTCTTCTGACTATCTCTACGAGAAAAACGAGAAAGACCGAAAAAGCAAGAACCGGGACGATTACGCGCTCATTCCCGCCGGTTGACGTAAGAAGAAGGATCAACGCGCCGGCTCCGTAGCCTATGCCCCCTGAAACATGGTAGGAACGCGATAACATGCTGTAATATTCAAAAAGCGAAACCAGGGCAATAGCCGAACAGAGGATCGCCCATACGGGGTTGCCGAGGAAAAGAGCGCCCAGTATGGCAAGCACCAGGATAAGACCGCTTGCGGATCGTACTGCTATTTCACTCATACAGGCCTCCGTACCTCCTCTCACGACGTGCGTAGATATCCATGGCCCCGGCCAGATCATTTTCGGAAAAATCGGGCCAGAGGGTGTCAGTAAAATGCAATTCAGTATAGGCGCTTTGCCACAACAGAAAATTACTAAGCCTTTTTTCCCCGCCGGTCCTAATCAACAGATCGGGATCGGGTATTTCCGGCCTGTATAGTACATTCCGCATTTTTTCCTCTGTAACACCGCTTATGTCGTCACCCCTGGCGGCCATCATTCTGAAACCATCCAGTATCTCTTTTCTTCCTCCGTAGTTTATGCACATCACCAGAGTTATCCTGTCGCAATGGCGGGTTCGACGCTCCAGTTCATCCATTTTCCCTACAATATTCTCCGGAAGACCGTCCCTTCCGCCGGAAAAAAGCAGCTTTACATTTTCGGCCACCAGTTCGTCCACTTTTGCCTTGAGGTAATAGCTGAAAAGACCCATAAGGGCCCGGACTTCAGTTTCAGGGCGTTTCCAGTTCTCGGTGGAAAAAGCATAAAGCGTAAGGAACCTGACATCTCTGGCGGCTGCCGCCCTGATTGTGTTTTCTACAGTGCGCACACCGGCCTGATGGCCCGCCGTTCTCGGCAGCCCTCTCTTTTTGGCCCAGCGTCCATTGCCATCCATTATGATTGCAACATGCAGAGGGGTTCCCGAACTACCTTGCATAGCTGTCGTCTTTCAGGCGATTCCATTCCTCGGCCACGTGCTGTATGTCTTCCCAGGTCTGGTGTTTTGGTCCCCCGACCTTGTTCGAGGCGTATCTCAGAAGATAGCTGGGATGGAACATCGGCATTACCTTTATGCCTTTCCAATCGAACCATTTGCCCCTCAGTTTCGTTATTCCTTCAGTGGTCTTGAGTATCCATTTGGTGGGAGTACTGCCCAGGCATATCAGGATAGCGGGGTTAATTATGGCGATTTGTGCCTGCAGGTAGGTATCGCAGGCCATCATTTCCTCCACGTCCGGAACCCTGTTTTTAGGGGGTCGGCACTTTACGATATTGGTAATGTAGATATCCTTTCTTTCTATGCCGGCGGCGTTCAGGATTTGTGTCAGCTTTTGCCCCGCTTTTCCCACAAAGGGAACGCCCTGCTCGTCTTCGTCGGCTCCAGGCCCTTCGCCTACGAACATCAGCAGGCTCGACGGATCGCCTCCACCGAAAACCACTTTGTTTCGGGTCTGCGACAAAGAGCATTTTTCACAACACTCCACACGCGAGCGTAACCGCTCCCAGGCTTTCCACCTGCGATCCTGGAGCCCTTCCCTGCTTTGAATAATCTTGCGATCCACCATCATATTTCAACCTCTTCCACGTTGATCTGCACCCTGTGGACCTCGATCCCGGTTATGGAACCGACTGCTGAAGCCACTCTTGTCTGTATGGTTTTGCCCAGAAGCAGGAACGGGGTGTCACCCGTCGAGAGTCGAAGGGAGAGAAAAATGGACAATCCGTCGTTCGAAGGCCTTGCGTGTACGGAAACCACCGATGTTACCTGCTGTGTCCTGGATACAATGAACTCGGCCATCTGTTCAGCGACCCTGGGATCGATGCTAAGATTGCCGTAAAACTTGAACGGTGGACGTACTATCGTTTTTTCCCCATCGTTCTGGCCCTTTTCGGTCCACAGGACCCTGAGTCTTCCCACAAGCTTGCCTGCGAAGTTCTTCCTGACCTGGACATGGGAAACAGGTATGACATGTTGCCCCTTCAGGCTTCGTTCCCTGCGTGCGTTGCTGATTTCTTCCGGTGTCGCCACGTCTTCGATGCTGATCATACGGTATCCCTCGTTCAATCCCAGGTTGTTGACGATCCTGGAAGCCATATCTGGCGAGGTGGCTATGATCATAAGAGAACACGGCTGGTTTGTTCTGAAAAAATCAACAACTGCCTGTCTATGATCCTCGTACTCAAAAAGGGCGCGACGGATTGCCTTGACCTGGTTTTTTTCGGCCTTGGCGCTTTTGCCCAGAACGATCTGTCCCTTGCGAATAACAAGTCCATCATCGATTATGTAATCAAGGCCCAGTGTTAGAGCGACAAGCTGGGCTCTCTGGCTTTTTCCGGTTCCAGCGGGTCCGACGAACGCCGTTACCTCCACCTTGTCCAGGCCGCCATTTACCGGCGCAGTTTTATTGGCCAAACCTGTTCAGCACCTTTTTCAGGGAATGCAGCAGGCGGTCGTGTTCTTCGGGCAAACCGACGGTAACCCTCAGATAACCGGGCATTTCGAGATCGACGCCGTTCCTGACTATTACGCCTTCCCGCAGGAGCGATTCGTAAATCAGTTCGGAAGAATCATTCTGAACCAACAGAAAATTGGCGCATGTTGTTCGTACGGCAAGACCCAGATCCACCATTCCCCTTTCCAGCCTGGTACGCTCCGTCACTGTGCGCAAGCGTACACTTT
>CAZBLL010000146.1:0-4798 GCA_964492625.1 uncultured Synergistaceae bacterium | reverse complement strand
CGTTTCCCTTGAAGGGCGGGAGGAGGGCTATATCCACGACATAACATGGAGGAACACCACCATCCGGACGCTGGAAGAAACCATGGTAGTGGTGCCGAACGCACGGCTCAGCTCGTCGCTGGTCCACAACTATTCACTTCCCGGCGGGGACCTCAGGTTCAACGTGGAGGTCGGCGTAAGCTACGCCAGCGATCTGGAACATGTAGAACTGGTCGCCATAGAAGTTGCAAGGAACGTGCAACAAACCGTCGAAGGAGCTGACAAAACGTTCGAGCCATGGCTGCGATACACCAATTTCGGCGACTCAAGCATAACTTTCCGTATATACCTGCAGGCGAAGGACTACTTTCCCCAGTACATCATTCGGCACGAGTTCATCAAGCGCCTTCACAGGGCCTTCGGGAAGGAAGGCATAGAGATACCCTTCCCCATAAGGACCGTGGTCTTTCCCCAAAAACACAACTGACCTGTAGATTCGAGCACGTTCAGCTCCGCAACGGCGGCAATTCTTTGCGTCCGAAAGGTTTCTGGAATATACTGATGATTGAAAAAATGTCTGTTGATGACAAAGGCAAACCCGCCGAAAGGCGGCGACGCAAAACCACGGGTCTACGGTCGCAGGACCACGACAGCCGGGTTGCCGAAGGAAATATACCTGAACCATACGCCTTCGGTGTTTTGCTCCGGAGGCTTTTTTGTCCCCGACACGCCTCGGAAACAAATTCCAGGGGAGCAGGTGTATTGAACAGAGAATATCCGCAGTTGCAGGAGTTCCTTGATTTTCAGCATATCATCCGCCTGGCCGGAGCCGCTTCCCTTGAAGAGGCGCTTCCGCTGTGTGCGGACGCCATCATGATGGCCGGCCGCAATACTATAGACTGCTGCGGGATATTTCTTCTGGACCATTCTTCCGATTTGCTTAGACTCCACTACCACCGTGGTTTATCCCCCCAGGCGGCCGAAGCCATGAAATCCTGGGACGGGGATTCCGACGAGGGTCGTTTTCTTCTTGGTCGCTCCTCCAGAGAGTTTGTCTTTTCCGAACTCCCCCTTTCCCGCGACCCTGTGGTAAATGAAGAAGGAATCAGAGGCGGCCTTGTAATTCCGTTTCTGCCGGAATCGGAACCCATTGGTTGCTGTCTCCTGTGCTCCGGCGCGACAGAAGAGATCCCCAGGGATATCCGCCACGACCTGGAGGCTTTGTGCCGCTGGTTCGAAAGCACCGTTTCCAGACTTTCCCGCTCGCAGCGACAGATGAGGGAGGCCGTTGAACTGCTTTCCCTTTTCGACGCCATAAACGAAATGATCCTTGCCTTCGGAATAAACGGCGAACTTATATGGACCAACGAAAAAGCTTCCGAGAGGCTTGGGTATTCGGAAAACGACAGCGTCCACCTTCTTGATCTTTTCCCCGAAGAATGGTCGCAGGAAGCGGCAAGGACCTTCAGGCGAATGTTTGAAGGCGAACAGAAGACCTGCGGCATTCCACTGCAGACAAGTGACGGATCGATACTCCCCGCTTCCTCCATAGGCGTACCCGGACACTGGCGGGGAATCAACGTTCTTTTTCTTATATGCCATGCCTCAAAAGCAACCCCAGATGGAGATCACATCCAGCGCACGGAAACTCTGGAGCGCCGCGTCAGGGAACTGGAAACGCGGCTGGAGGAAATAGCCTCGCACATAGAGGCCGGAGAACTGGCCGGCGAAGTGTAGCCGCAAAGGAGGAAACGCCCCTGACGCCAAAACCCGGGATCACATTTAGCAAGATGCAGGGCAACGGAAACGATTTCATTATTCTGGATAACCGGAACGGAGAGCTTTCCCCGGATGACCTTCGCAAGGCGGCCGTTTCCCTGTGCAGGCGCAGACTTTCAATAGGGGCGGACGGTCTTATGGCCCTGGAATCCGGCGGCTCTGGCCATTTTCGCATGAGGCTGTTCAACAGAGACGGCTCTGAGGGCGAGATGTGCGGCAACGGCGCCAGGTGTCTGGCGCGTTACGCCTTCGAGCGCGATATCGCCCCGTCACCCATGACCATAGAAACCCTGGCAGGCCCGATAATCGCCGAGGTGACCCCACCGGAAGCCACGCTTGACATGGGAAGCGTAACGGCAAGTTCCATTCTCCGTGGAGAGGTTTTTCCGTGGGACGGCGAAGAGGAAATTTACAGCCAGCTTACCGTGGGCGTACCTCACACCGTGGTTTTCCTGAAACCGGGAGACGGAAGGACCCGCGAGGATCTGGCTCCGCTGGCTATGGCCATACAGGCGGATTCAGAACGTTTTCCACAGGGGACCAACGTCAATTTTCAGAGAGTCTCGGCCAAAAACAGCCTTGAGCTTTTTACCTGGGAGCGGGGAGTGAACGACTACACGCTGTCGTGCGGCACGGGCTCCACGGCAGGCGCACTGGCGGCATGGATAGAAAACCTTGTGGAACAGCCCGTAGAGGTTAAAAACCCCGGCGGCGTCAATACGGTGCTTATAGAACCCGGTAGCTACAACTTTCATCTTTTTCTACGCGGCCGCACTACCTTCGTCGCAGAGGGGACCGTGCTGAGGGATTCCTAATGATATCTACTTACTGAAACGCAGAAACTCAAGAAAATTATCTCTGTCTATAACCTGATATCTGGCCTCGGGATAGGCTTCCACCCATTGTTTTGGAGGAACAGTTTTCTTTTTCCCCCACTTGAACTCGTAACCGTACAGATAACCGCCCCGTTCTTCCACCAAATCTATTTCTTTTTTATCGTAAGTCCTCCAGAACCACTGGTTCGCCTCAATTCTGCAGTAAGTCCTTGTCTTCATGCGTTCGGCCATAAGAAAGTTTTCCCAGAGCATACCGATATCGTTTCGCGTACGAAGGTCGTTGAAGTTGCTAATGACGGCGTTGCGAACACCATTGTCAAGAAAATAGAAACGGGACGACTTGGTGATTTCCTTTCTAAGGTTTCTTGAGAACCCGCGGACTCTCTTGATTACGAAAGACTTTTCCAGCAGGTCCAGATACCGTTCTACCGTCTGCACGGCCATACCCAGACCTCTGCCGAGTTCCGAAAGAGAAACATCTTTCCCTATCTGAAACGCGATAAGCCTCAGCAGATCGGTCAGTTTATCAGGTTTTTTCAGGTTCTCAAGAATAAGGATATCTCTGTAAAGATATGAGTCTCTCAGTTCCGCCAGGTATTCCGTTTTTTCTTCGATCGACTCGGCCGTAAGAACTTCGGGATAGGAACCGTAAACCAGAAGTTCTTCCAGCCGCCTGATCACATTTGCTCCTCCGTCCTGTCTGTCCAGTTCCATAACGGATACCGGATAGAGAAGACCTGTTTTTTTGCGCCCTGTTAGCGGTTCGCCAAGCCTGTTCGCTAATTCAAAGGAAGACGAACCGGTTGCAATTACTTTGATATCGGGCATAGCGTCCACGAGGATTTTGAGTCCCAGGCCAATGTCGGAAATTCTCTGGGCTTCGTCTATGAAGACCAGGTCGTATCCTGAAAAAACACTTTTCATTTTCCGGACACTCTGGGCCGAAAAAATATCGCGAAGCGGCAGATCATCTCCTGTTCCCGAAAACACCTTTCCCGAAAATTGCAGAAGATGCCTTTTTACAAGGCTTGTCTTGCCCGACCGCCTGGGACCGTAGAGGGCAAAAACCCTGCCGGGTTTAATCATTTCGGACATTGCATCCTGATAGTATCGGTAAATCCATTGACCCGGCATGCCGCCCCACCTCTTCCAGGTTTGCTGTTATCACTTATTCTACGAATTCAACATAATATGTAAAGTGGACTCTGCAAATTATTGGAGTATGGCAACCCTTGCTCCCTTCGCGCGATTTACCAACCCAACCTGGGCCCCTTACAACCCTCTGGATTCTAGCTCCCTGAGCCATTCGGAAACGCCGGCCAGCCCCTTGCGCAGAGTCTCTGCTCCGTAGGCGTAGCCTACGCGGAGGCGGCGTTCTATATCGAAACATTTCCCCGGGAGCAGGAAAGCTCCGTTCTTGCGGAAGAGACCGATGCAGAACTCGTCCGAAGGAATATCATAATCATATCCAATGAACGCCGTGGTTCCCGCCCTTGGCTTGACCCAGTTTATCCCTGGTTCCGATTCCACCCATTGCTCCAGTATGCCGAGGCTCTCCCTGATGACGCCCAGGTTTCTTTTCATTATCTGTTCCCTGTTTTCCAACGCCACGCAGGCTAAAACATCGGATACCGGTCCACAGCTTATGGTTGTGTAGTCCCGGTGCAGGAAACAGTCATCGACGAAATCCTTTGGCCCGGTGAGCCATCCGCTGCGGATACCCGCCAGCGAAAAGACCTTTGACATACTGCTCGTGCTTATGGCCTTTTCGTACATATCCGCCGCCGCCGGAACGGTTACGCCTTCCTCGTGAACCAGCCCCCTGTAGGCTTCATCACAAAGCAGCCAGGCTCCGGCGGAACGCGCAATGTCGGCCAGATCGCGCAGGAAGGACTCTTCCATCAGAGACCCCGTGGGGTTGTTGGGATTGTTTACGCAGATGAGGTCCGCGCCGTTTTTCGCCATGTCGCGCAGCTCGTCGAGGTCCGGCAGCCAGTTGTTTTCAGGGCGCAGCGGCAGTACGTCTACGCGCGCGCCGAAAGCCTCCGGGATGCTGGTCATCTGCTGATATGTAGGCCACACGCTTATGACCCGGTCGCCCGGTTTTACAAGCGTAAAAAGGGCCAGAAAATTGGCGGCCGAGCCGCCGGTCATGACAAGGACCGTTTCGGGGTCGCGTTCCCTGTACAGTCCCGCGATAAGGC
>CAZBLL010000145.1:0-4848 GCA_964492625.1 uncultured Synergistaceae bacterium | reverse complement strand
AAATGGCTCATGCAGGTGCACCGGCAACCGTCTGTTTGTTTTTAGAAGGCTTAAAAGGCTCTGGTCTCTAAGCCGGTGGACCGAGAAACTGGATTTTGGGAAACTGCTTTCCGTGCCCAGGGCGTTCAAGGGAAACGTGGGTTTTCAGATAACAGAGAAAATTTATAGTGAAATGGTCTCTGTTGTTTCGGGGGATAATGAAAAGGAACGAATGCGATGGGAATGGGTCCGGGGCCTTTTCGGGACATGCGGCTCGTTGTATCTTCCAAGGACAGGTTATTTTCTGGTGTTCAGGTTACCGGGAACGGGGGCCAATCCGGTTTCCCGCGAAATGGAAATGCTGTTTAGATCGGAGAAACTGCGGTTTCAGGTGCGCGAGAGAAGCGGATCAACCGAGATACTCCTCAGAGACCAGCAACATATATCTTCGGTCCTTTCACGCATGCGACTATTCAGATCTTCGCTTATACTGGAGGAAAAGGCCCTGCTCAGATCTCTTCGCGACAGGGCGAACAAGATCGTCAACTGCGACGGCGCAAATATCCGCAAAAGCCTGGAAGCCGCCTCGAGGCAGGTCACTCTGGGAAAGCTTCTTAGGGAACGGGGTTACCTCGACCAGATCCCGGCAAAGCTCAGAGAGGTGATTGACGTCAGGCTCGAGAACCCAAGCGTTACCCTGAAGGAACTGGGACAAATGCTTTCGCGTCCCGTGAGTAAAAGCACGATTGAGTACAGATGGCGAAAAATAGAATCCTATGGCCGGCTGCTAGGGCCGGAACACTATGAAGGGGGATGATTGTCATGTACCTGGGAAAGGCTGATGTGAACAGCTACGAAAAAGGCGCAGGCCGGGAATTCCTCGTCACGAACGGACTCGGCGACTACGGTTTTTCCACCGTTATCGGCGCCAACACCAGAAGGGAACACGGCCTTCTTGTCGTAAGAAAGAGTGAGAAAGCGGCGCAACCTTTCGTTCTGATCAGCAAAGTTGAAGAAACCGTATCCACCAGAGGGAAAAAATACCAGCTTTCCACCAACCGTTATAAAGATGTAACCTACCCGGACGGCTATCGGTACGTCCAGGAATACGAAGCGGACCCACTCCCTGCAACCCTTTTCGTGATACACAGCACATTGCTCCGGAAAACTGTTTTCATGCCTCGAAACTCACGCAAAACGATCCTCAAATACGAACTGCTTGCCAGCCCCGAAAGCATCCATATGGATATTCGCCCGCTGGCGGCTCACCGGCCCGCCAATGAGATACGGACAAGAAGAGAAGAAGCATTTTTCCAGTCGGAAATTTCCGCGTCTTCACTCTCGATAAATGGAGGCGGGCGGCAGAGCTACATTTATTCGACTAAAGGGGAATGGCGTTCCAAGCCGTTATGGTTTGAGAACATGCAGTATGATCTCGACGAGTGCGACCCGGGCGGACTGGACCATCTATGGTCCCCTGGAACCCTTTCGTTCACCATGGAAGAGGGGGATGTCGTTTACGTTGTGCTCAGCTCGGAAACGGCGGTTCTGGATGATCACAAACTCAAGCATACCGAAAACGAAACGATACAGTGGATACGAAAAGCTACGGATGAATCAGATGTAGCCAGGAAAACGCCTTTTGTTCGGGATCTTATTCTTTCCGCTATACACTGTCTCTGTGAACCCGAAGAAGGCAGTCCCGTAGTTTTTTCGGGTTATCCCTCGGTAAGGCAGACTGCAAGAGAAACATTCCTGTCGCTTCCCGGGCTGGCTCTTTCTACAGGCCGGGAAACAATGGCCGAGGCAGTGCTTTACGACTGGCTTTCCATTGCGTCAGCAAACGATTTCGTTATGCCCGGCGAAAAAGAGCATGACACAGGCAAGCCGGTCTTCAATGCGGCTGACGCAGGTCTGTGGTTCTTTTACGCTCTGGAGCATTTTTGCCGGCACGTTGGATCTACAGCGTTCGTTTCAGACAACTGGAATGAACTGAAACAGCTTCTGGAGAGGCTCCACAAAGGGATACCCGGGCTTGGCCTGTCTCTTGAGCAGGACGGGCTCCTCTCCCTCGACGAGCAAACGCCTCCACTGCACTGGATGGACGGAGTAGTGGATTCCAGGCCGGTAGTACTTCGTAAGGGCAAACTGGTTGAAATCAACGCGCTCTGGTATTTTAGCCTGAGGACCATGGAGCAGTACGCCGAGCTTCTGTCCGACGACAAGGCCGCCGCCACCTTTGGCGAGTGGGCTTCTCTTGCAGGTAAATCATTCCCGGAATGTTTCTGGTCGGGCAGGGGTTTCCTGTACGACTGGGTCGACGGCTCGGAAAAGGATGAATCCGTTCGTTGCAATCAGTTGCTGGCCGTTTCTCTTTCGGTGTCGCCGCTTGATCCGGAGAGAGGCCGGGCAATTGTCGAAACATGCTGGAACGAACTCTACACAACCTATGGTATCCGCTCACTCGACCCTCGCGACGACAAGTACAAGGGAAGATGCGAGGGGAGAAAAGACCAGAAGGAAAAAGCGCGTTTCAGGGGGATGGCGTGGCCATGGATGCTTGGACAGTTTGTTACGGCCTTTTTGAAATACAATCCTGAGCGCAGTGATATCGCTCTGTGCTTTCTGAGACCTTTCCGGGCGCACATCAGAAAGGGCTGCCTTGGTGTAGCGCAAACCTTTGATGGAAGCATGCCCTATCTTCCCCACGGTGACGCGCTTTTCGCGCCGAGCGTGGGAGAATTGCTCAGGGTATTTTTACAGGATCTTTGATCTTTTACTGAACGTGGCAACAAATACCATTACCTAAATAAAGGAGTGGGGAAAAGCCATGCAAAAAGCGCGGGTAGCCGTTAACGGATTCGGCAGGATTGGCAGGCTTGTTTTAAGGACGCTCTACGAGTATGACCGTAAAGGTCTGATCGATATTGTGGCCACGAACAGCCGGACGACACCGGAACAGAGAGCCTATCTCTTTAAATACGATTCGGTCCACCGACGATTCTCCGGTGACGTTTCGGTAAACGGGGATAATCTCGTAGTGAACGGTAAAAACATCAAGGTTCTGGCTGTCTCCGACCCCGAAGACCTACCCTGGAAAGAAATGGGCGTGGACATCGTTGTCGAATCCTCCGGAAAATATACCAATGCAAAAGAGGCGGTAGAGCATATAGAAGCCGGCGCCAGCAAGGTCGTTATATCGGCTCCAGCCAAAGGCGAGGACGCCACCATAGTGATGGGTGTCAACGAGGATATTTACGATGCAAAAGAGCACCACATTATTTCGAACGCTTCCTGCACAACAAATTGCCTTGCGCCGGTCGTAAAGGTCATCAACGACAGTTTTGGTCTGAAACGAGGATTGATGACAACAATACACTCGTACACCAACGACCAGAAAACTCTGGACGCCTCGCATAAAAAACTTCATCGGGGACGCGCTGCGGCTCTTTCTATTATCCCAACTACAACCGGGGCCGCAAAGGCAATTGGCGTGGTTATACCGGAAATCGAGGGAAAGCTCAATGGAATGGCCATGAGGGTTCCGACCCCCGACGTCTCAGCGGTGGACCTCGTTGTCGAATGCGAAAAAGACGTTAGCGCCGAAAAGGTCAATATGGCTATGAAGCTTGCCTCTGAAAAAAACCTTCAGGGAATCCTCGGATATGAAGACGACGATCTCGTTTCCATGGATTTTGTAGGTGACAGCAGATCGTCTATCTTCGCAGCCCCGCACACCATGGTTGTGGACGGTCTCCTAAAGGTGCTTGCCTGGTATGACAACGAATGGGGGTACGCCTGCCGGGTTCTGGACCTGGTTAATTTTATTACCGAAAAGGGATTCTAGAAGAATGAAGCTCAAACTGATGACAAATCAGCAGCTTTCAGACAAAAAAGTCCTGCTTCGCGCTGATTTCAATGTTCCCATGGCTGACGGAGTAATAACTGACGAAACCAGGATCCGCGCCCATCTCCATACAATAGAACTTCTTCGCGAGAGGGGAGCGCGCACCGTCATCGTTTCACATCTGGGAAGACCAAAAGGCAAGGTAAATGAAAAGTTTTCACTCATGCCTGTAGCTGAACGACTTTCGAAACTCATAGGCAGTGAAGTTGTCTTCCTTCAACAGAACACCGGTGAGGAAGTGGTTCGGACCCTGGGGGCCATGAAGCCGGGAGACGTAGCCCTTATGGAAAATATCCGGTTTCACCCCGAAGAAGAAGCCGACAATAGCGATTTCGCCAGAAACCTGGCCGCCCCTTTTGATCTGTTCGTTATGGATGCGTTCAGCGCGGCGCACAGGTCCCATACATCGACGGCAGGTGTAGCGAAATGGCTGCCGTGTTGCGCGGGAAAGCTGATGGAGAAGGAGATATCTTTCCTTTCAGAGGTGAGGGACAACCCCAGGACTCCTTTTGCCATGCTTCTCGGAGGTGCAAAAGTATCGGACAAGATAGGAGTCATTGAACATATGCTCGACAGAGCTTCTGTGGTAATGATCGGAGGCGCCATGGCGTTTCCGTTCCTTTCAGCACAAGGCATAGATGTGCGTGATTCCTTTTGCGAAAAGGAAAGTATAGAATTTGCGAAAAAGACCATGGAGAAAGCAAAGATGAGAGGCGTGGATATCGTTTTGCCGAAAGATATCGTAGTCGCATCGGACCCCGGGGAAAAAACTGATATCAGGAATGTATCCGTAACGGCTATACCGGAAGGGTTCATGGGCCTGGATATTGGAACCGAAACGATAGCACTTTTCGCCGGTGTCCTTGAGCAGTCAAAAACCATACTCTGGAACGGACCGATGGGTATGTTCGAAAACGAATTGTTCTCGAAAGGTACTCTAGATACCGGAATGGCAGTGGTTG
>CAZBLL010000144.1:0-4919 GCA_964492625.1 uncultured Synergistaceae bacterium | reverse complement strand
CCCTCAGGCCCCACCTCGCCCGCCGCGAGAAAAGCGTCGAGCCCCGCGCCGCTACCCAGGTCGAGCACCGTCTCCCCGGGTTTCAGCCCCGCTTTTTCAACGGGACTGCCGCAACCAAATGACTGCTCCACGACCCCGTCCGGAATTACCTCCAGTATCCCGCCCTTGTAGTTGTCTTGCGTTATGGGGTCTTCAGCACCTCCGCAGCAAGATTCACCGCATCCGCAGCATGAACGTTTCGATCTTATCGCTTCGGCGTATTTTCTACGCACTTCTTCCCGAATATCGGTCATTGGATAACCGTCCTTTTCGCCTGATTTGGAGCCGTGATTAATTCTACACCCTATCTGCTGCGCTCTTTCTCTTGCATGCATTATATTGTATCATTCTGATACGATGCCTAGAGAAAGAAGGGACCAGCCATGCTTATGGATTTCGTAAAAAACCTTCCCGTCAAAACCACCCGGGCCGGGGAGATCGATATTGCCTACAGGAAATGCGGCCAGGGGGAAGCGCTGCTTCTGATAATGGGATTTGGAAGCACAATGGACCTGTGGAGCCCCGTTCTGGTAAAGCGCTTTGCGGAACAAAACAGGGTGATCGTGTTCAACAACCGGGGAATAGGAAAAACTTCTGCGGGGAGCGAAGCCTTTTCCATCGAGCGTTTCGCCGACGACGCGGCGGCTCTTCTGGCGGCTTTAGGCATTGAGGAGGCAAATGTCGCGGGGTGGTCCATGGGCGCTCAGGTCGCGCAGGAAATGGCGCTGAGACACCCGGAAAAGGTGCGCAAACTGATACTTTTGGCTGGCAGCGCGGGCGGACAAGAAGGTGTTCCCCCGTCGGGTGAGGTTTTGCGGAACCTTACCGATACGTCGGGCACAGCGGCCGAGCGAGGGGTAAGGCTCTTCAACCTTATGTTCCCGCAGTGCTGGCTGGAAGAAAACCCCGATCCATCGTCGTGGTTCCCGTTCCCCGAAGAACACGCCGACCCTCAGTCCACCGCCAGGCAGGCGGAAGCCATAGCAAAATGGAGCGGCTCCTGCGACCGCCTGGCGAACATACAGTGCCCGGTCCTGCTGATTCAGGGAACCGAAGACGTTATAGTGCCGCCGGCCAACGGGCCGGTGCTAGCTGCGCGGATACCGGGTTCCTGGCTGATATCCGTAAAAGGCGGCGGCCATGGCATGATGTATCAGTACCCGGGGCGGCTGGCCGAGATAACGGGGTTCTTTCTGGATATGGAATATCCAGAAGATATCTGAGTTTTTATTCTTCCCCGATAACGGAACCGGATGTTTCGAGCGTTGCATCGCAGCCCTTGATCCAGAAGGTCATTACGTCGTCGCTGAACCTTGCGCCCGAACCTGATATGGTTTGCGGCAACTTAATTTTAGAGGGTTGTATATCCAGCACGACCCATCCCTCGACGAAAAGCACGTCGGCCCGGATCCCGCCCAACTCGTAGGGTATGCTTTCGCTCCCTTCCGGCAGGGGGCGGGACCTGGCCACGGGCAATTTCAGATCGACCCCGGTAGTTGCCGCACCCTGCAGCACCGGGAACCCGCCGTCGGTTTCCAGCAACGCCAGGCCGTCGGAAGTATTGACCACAGCCTTCAGCGTATAGGTTTTGCCGGGCTCCAGCATCCCGGCGTCGTACTCCAGAGAAAACGGCAGGGGAAAACGCGTCTGCGTTTTCATGGCGTACTCGGCCAGGGGCGCGTTCACCGATTCGATAGCGCCGGTCTCAACCAGTGATACTCTCACCAGCACTATGTCCGGTAAAGACATTGAATCGCTGCTATCGCAGGTAACGGCTCCTTTAAGCGTCGCCCCCAGCGCCATGCCGCATGAAAACCCCGCAAATGTAACGGCGACAACACAAACCGCGCAAAGCCTGTGGTATTTTCGCAAACCCTATCCCTCCCCATGTTATTTGTCGTTACGGTGAAGAAACTCCCCGCGGTTATTATTCTACATCCATGCCAACACCGCTGCGAAAAATCTGGTTCTTTTTATTGGATGGTTTGTGTACGGCCCATCTGGATATCGACAAGGCGCTCGTTCGTTGCCGTCTGCGTATCCTCTTGGGACAGTTGCCTCAGCAATAGCCTGGGCGTTCTGATTACCGGAAAGGGTTCCTTTGCCTGCGTATGGTACGCAATATTACCGCTCATGGTATATACCCCCCTTTTTGTGGATACCCGCAACCGACAGCGCCATGTACGGCGAGGCTGTATGATAAGGTATCAAAAGCCGAATTTCGACAAGGAGGCGCCTGCCTTGCAGATAATATGGAACAGGGATTTCCCCCTCAGGGTTTACGAGGTCGGCCCAGACGGACACGTTTCCCTTGTAAACATAATGAATTTCTTTCAGGATTCCGCGGCGGCGCACGCGGCTCATCTGGGTGTGGGGTTCCCGCAGCTCTCCTTGCGAAACATGGCATGGTTCGTCACAAAATACCATGTAAAAGTGCGACGTTACCCGGTTTACGGGGAGACTGTGCGCGTTACAACATGGCCCAAGTCGAAAAAGCGGCTTTTCGCCATAAGGGATTTTGAAATGCGGGTAGAAGAAGAGATCATTGCCGCAGGAAGCTCCGTCTGGTGTCTGGTGGACCTTGAAACACGAAAGCCGCTGAACGTAAACGAAACCCTGCCCGGCCTGCCCGAAAACCCGCAAAATGCAATAACAACGACATTTCCCCGGGTCAACCAACTGGAGCAGACGGACTTTAAAAAACCCTTTTCTCCAAGGCTTTCTGAGGTGGACATGAACGGTCACGTGAACAACACGGCGCTCATAGGCTGGGCCGTTGAATGTCTGCCGTCCTCTTTTACCGAAAACCACTCTGTGTCGGAAATGGCCGTTTTCTTTAAAAACGAGGTATCCAGGGATGGAGACGTTATTTCGGCGGCGTCAATTGAGGAAAAAGAAAATCATGCAGAAACCATTCATCTTCTGCCCGCAAAAGAAACCGGCAGGGAAATACTGCGCATGAAGCTGAAGTGGGAGGCGGCGCCCGGCAGGGAATAGGTCTTTACACACCCTGTTGACATACCCCCTTGAGGTATAGTATTGTGTTCCGCGAGCTCAATACCCAGAGGGGGTTTTATCGGTGGCTTTTAAAAACCAGCTCGACGCAAAAACATGGAAAGGCATCAGGAGCATCATGCAGGCGCAGCTCGTGATCGCCTTTATCGTAGCGGTCTTCATAATGAAACAGTGGTGGTTCTGCGTACTGATGATTGCACTGGGAGGCTTTCTTTCGGCATGGCGGGGAAAAATATGGTGCGGGCTTCTCTGCCCCAACGGCGGATTCATAGACCTTTTATGGAGCCGCATCTCCATGCGTCTGATACCGTTCCCCCGCTGGCTTAACAGGGGGCGCATTCTGCAGGGCGCTTTCTTCATGGCGATGATAGGTTATTTCGGCTGGATAATATGGCTGGTGAACATACACAAGGGGCTTCCGGTTGCCTACGCCTCTTACGCCCAGCACGGAATACTGTTTCTGCGCTTCTGCCAGGTGAACCTTGCCCTGGCGGCCGTTATGGCTCTGGTCTTCGAGCCTCGCTCTTTCTGCGCCCACGTCTGCCCCGGCGGCACACTGGGTTCGCTTACTGCGCTGGCGACAAAACGCAGCCCCATAGTCCTGGATACGGACAAGTGCGTAAACTGCGGACTCTGCACAAAAGTCTGCGACCTCTCGGAACGCCTGCTCGACCCGTTGCTTGAGGAAGCAAAGACGGCAAGGGAAAAAGGCGAATCGAAAACCCTGCCCGTTAGCCCGGAATGCTACGGCTGCATGGACTGCGTTGCGGCCTGCCCAAAGGGTGCTCTGCGAATAGAGACACTGGGGTTGAACAAAAACAGCTGACAGAAGACCCCTCAGGTGTCAGACCTACACAATTGACAAGACTGACATGTTCTACGTCGATGCATGCCTCCGGCTGCCCCAAAATGGCCGTATTGAAGATCGAAAGCCCATTTTGTCAATTGTGTAGGTCTGACACCTAATTAGCGTACTTGCGCCTACTGGCGGGTGAAGAAGAGAACGTCGTTTTTGGTTTGACCCGAAGCTATGTAAAGGCTGTTTCCATCTTCGGAAAGAAACACCGTGAACTTGCGGATGAAGTTGCCGCCGGTCTTGTAGGTGGTTCCAAGCAGATAGGTTCGGCGACCCCTGTAGGATTCGCCCGCCTGCTTCCAGTTGGTCACGCGGCCATCGCTGGTCACCCAGGCAACGGTCCCGTCGGAACGGAAGGTTACCGTCTTGCCTATATCATTCGGGTGATAACTTAAAACATATTTCCACGACCCCGCTATGGTTTGCGGACCGGGGGCGGCTTTTTCGATGGTAAGGCTTTTGAGACTGGAAATAACCGGCTCGGCGAGGATGTTTTCCATAGACGACCTGTAGACACCCAGGCCTATGTACCAGAACCCACCCTCGTAGGCGCACATTATTGTCGCGTCTACGGGTTCGTCCTGAACCTCGCCTTTGAAGGCGCGGAATGTCGCCTCCACTCCGCCGGAAAGTTTTATTACCGAAGCGGAAATCTTTTGCCTGAGGTACGGCTGGCCGCCCAGTTCATGCTCCACCCTGTCGGCGTACGCTGTTAGGCCTGTTTTTTCGCCCCTGTTGGCGTACAGTTCTATAAGAGCGTTTTCCTCGCCTTCCAGCACCTGAAGAACGGGGTTCCCGCCCGGTGTCCTGGCGATGTTCCATGAGGCGGGAACCTGCATTTTGTAGCCGTCGAATGTTATCCATTTCTTTTCCAGTACCGGCGGTTCGAACTGTTTCAACTGCCTGGCCACATCGAGAAGGCTGCTCTCGGCCTTGGGCCTGGCTTTTTCGGTTGCGGCGGCAAGTTTCCTGGCGGCTTCCCGGGCGTAGCGAGTCTCGAGCATCTGGC